>JANMIM010001299.1:0-6797 GCA_031375795.1 Bacteroidota bacterium | reverse complement strand
ACAATCAGGCACCTCTTCATAGGACGGTCTCATCGCTGACATCACTGGACTGGTGAAATATCTAATTACCAAGCATCAACAATATGTATATGTCCAAAACGGACAACTTTTATAGTCCGTTTTGGATATATCAATTAGCCGTCATTCTGCGTACCTTCGGCCCTGAAGGCGTTCTTTGCTCTAGAGGCCCGAAAATTTGGATTCAGAAAGGAAACTTAAAGCATAGTGGCCAACAAGAAATTGAATCGCATAAAGGAAGTACTGCAGCTACAAGGGAGGAGCCAAACTTGGTTGTCCGACGAGCTAAAGTGTAGCTATACGGCTGTAACTAGGTACTGCGGCAATCGCAGACAGCCCAGTTTGGCCATTTTGGTCGAGATCGCCCGGGTACTTGATGTGGATGTAAGGGAGCTTCTGGAGCGAACCAAGCTAGATTGACGGGACAGCAATCACAGGACTAGGAATTAGGGACATCGGTCATTGGAATTTGCCGAGTAGAATCTTTTAAACCATTTATGGGGAGACTTAACTTTATCGACCTGTTTGCAGGAGCAGGAGGACTTTCGGAAGGCTTTATCCGGGCTGGTTTTCATGCGCTGGCGCATGTGGAAGCTGATCGGGCAGCGAATTTCACCTTAAAAACGAGAACTGCCTATCACTTTCTGAAAGCGAATAATCGCCTAGACATTTATGAGAGCTATCTTCAGGGCCATATAACCCGATCCCAGTTTTATTCCAACGTTCCCTCAGAACTTTTGGAAAGGGTCATTGAGGCGAAAATTGGTCAGGAAAACGATAGGATCTTTAGCCATCTCGATTCATGGATTGGCGCAGAATCCGTTGATGCCATTGTTGGGGGTCCGCCTTGTCAAGCGTATTCGATGCTTGCAAGGTCCCTTCTCAAGGATAAGCATGATGATGATCGAAAGACGCTCTACATCCATTATGGGAGATTTCTGAAGAGGTATACTCCAAAAATGTTCGTATTCGAAAATGTGCCTGGGCTTCTGACGTCGGAAAAGGGGAGATATTACAAAAACCTTCAGAAATACTACAAAGGACTAGGCTATGAAGTCAAGGCGGAATTAATTAACATGCAAGAATACGGCATCATTCAGAAACGCACTAGGTTGATCATTGTTGGTTGGCGAGAAGGTCTGCCTTTAGCGTTTCCCAGCCTAAAAAAGGCCGCAGGTGCATTTCGAAGAGATCAGATCTTTGCTGATCTCGCAAAAATATCTTCCGGTCACGACAAGCCTTTATCAGATTATTCATCACCCACCAACGAGTATCTTGAAAAGTATCATATAAGAAACGGCCATGATTGGGTAACACAGCACATAACGCGCCCACAAAACGAAAAGGATCTTACGATTTACAAGTTGGCAATTGAGTATCTTGAGAATGGTGAACGACTTAAGAATAACCTGATACCCGAACACCTAAGAACTCAGAAGAATATCACCGATTTTCTCGATCGATTCAAAGTAGTTGGCGAAGAACCGCACACAATGATTGCACACATAGCAAAAGACGGACATCATTTTATTCATCCTGACAAAGAGCAACTGCGCTCAATATCTGTTCGAGAGGCGGCAAGAATCCAATCATTTCCTGATGACTTCTACTTCGAAGGAATTTCCGAAAAACAACCTCGAACCGCTGCCTTTCGCCAAATAGGCAATGCGGTTCCCCCTGTCTTTTCCGAACAACTTGCAACGGCGTTAAAAACCATGATTCATGAGCTCTAGAAAGACAACACGGCAGTTCACGTTTCAGCCTGGAGCATATTCAATTCTTCAAATGGGAGAAGAATTGATCGGGCATCCTAGTACAGCGCTGAATGAATTAGTGAAGAATGCCTTCGATGCCGATGCAAAGAATTGCAGTGTTTACTTTCACCTTGAGAAGACCAAAGAACTTAGCTTTGCGGTCATCTGGGACAATGGAACGGGAATGTCAGGCAAAACTTTGTTTGGAAATTGGCTACGACCGTCAATCAGCTCAAAGCGAGTTCCAAATGGCCAATCGCTAATCTTTAAGCGCCATTTCTTGGGTAGCAAAGGGATTGGGCGCCTTGCCGCAATGGCAATAGGAACAAATGTGACTGTAATTAGCAAGACTCAAAATGAAGTTGAATTCAATTGGATTTCCATAAGTCGAGAAAATTTCAGGTCGGATGTTCTTCTAAAGGACGTGAAATTTCCCGGAGGGGAAGTCGCTGACCCATCCGGTGTGTTTCATCAGAAAGGCATCCTTCGTGCAAGAAAGGCAAAGCAAAATGGACTGATTTCTCACCTTTTAGGGCAAGATTGTTTGACAATTAAGAGTAATGGAACCTTAATTGTAATTGAAGGGTTAGATGACTCTGTATGGGGGCAACTTAGCCAAGACTTCAAGGAAAAGACAGACGGAGCTCAAGAATTTGATTTGAGAGATGTTCAATTTCACAAGTCTATTTCGACATTGATTACCCCATTGTCGCTCGACGAACAAATTAAGCAGGACCTGTTCCAAGCTAAAATTCTTCTGGAAGCTCCAAAGGACCAGAATTCGGAAAATACCTTTGAGGTCAAATTCGGAGTAAACAAACTTCTTCAGGATGATAATGGGGTCCCAAAACTCGAAATTGTTGAACCAATTCCTATACACAAAATCTTTGACTATCGTATTTACGGCATGGTCAATGAGATGGGAAAAGTCTCCGCTAAATATGTCTTTGATCGTTTGGATGAAGTGAATAGGCAAATATTTAACGTAGAATTTGACCTGCCTAATCATTTGAAGAAGCCAAAAAATTTAGCTAAAGCCAAAGAGAAACAAGCACCGACATTGTTTCCTCCGGACACTGATCTTGGGAATAGGAAAAGATCCTGCGGGCCATTTTCATTCGATATTCGTGTATATGACATCGGTGAGCCGGACAATCTTAAAAAGCTTGCAACAAAGTCTGGCTTTTCAACTCCCTCAGCATTTAGAACCGCGTTCAAGAGCTTTCAAGGACTCAGAGTTTCAAAAAACGGATTTGGAGTAAAGCCATATGGAGAAGAAGTGGAAGATTGGATCGATCTTTCAAAGGCAAGGGTCCAGAATCCGGGACAAAACGTAAATACGAATCAAATTTTGGGGTATGTGTTTTTTCAATCCCCTGAAAATGATTTGCTCCAAGAAAAAACTAATCGTGAGGGCTTCTTGGAAAATGTGGCTTTCAGGGAGGTAAAGACGGCGCTTCAAGCAATTTTCAAGGATCTGGGGAACAAAAGATACCATTTCCGATTGCAGCATAATTTGGGCCGATCAGTACAAGGCGTTGGGGGGAGACCTAATTTTGAAGAGTATTTGGAAACAGTCAGAAATACCAACAATCTCAAGGAGGTTAGAGAATATTCCGAGAAATTCATGAAGGAAGTCTCGACATCGATGGATAATTTAGAGACTTCTTTGAGCTTTGCTGAACGCCTCGCGACGTTGGGAAATGGAATAGAACTGATTTTTCATGAGATGGCCCAGCCCATCTCTGGTCTAAAAACAACGGAATCAAGTCTGAAATTGAAACGTACGAAGATTGACGACTCTATCAGGGACTCATTCGAAAAGGACATATCCTCAATTTCACATGGTGCGGATACACTTAAGAATCTCCGAGATTCGCTTCGGCCTGCAATCGGTAGAGGAAGAAAGCGTCTGTTCCACCCATATGACACTTTCGAAAAAGTCTGTAATCTCTATCAGTCTGATCTCCAAAAGTATGCCATTACGGTTGAAATCAGCACCATGGTTAAGGCATTGGAGATAGAAGGCTATGAGTACCCGTTTTGGATCACTTTCCTGAATTTGATGAATAATGCGGTATATTGGGTGAGCCAATTGGACAATAACCGACTGATTCGTCTATACTCTGAAGGCGAGTCTATCTTATTTGAGAATAGTGGTCCTCCAATTCAAGAATCCATTCTGGATTGGATTTTTGAATATGGAGTTACGACGAGAAGAGAAGAAACTGCTACTGGATTAGGGCTATCATTTGCAAGAAATGCCCTGTCAAGAAATGGCTGGAGCATTTCAGCCGCCAATAGTAAGACCGGTCCGATTTTTTCAATTAAACCATCAAAGTAATGGAAAAAGGAATTATTGTTCACCTAGATAACGATCCAAAGATTCTCACTGATAGCAAGAATCTTTTCGAGCAGACCTTTGATTATTTAGAAATGATTACCTGCACCAAAAGTGCTGAGCTTGCCGTGATCATTGAAACCCATTATCGAAGGATTCGGGGAATCATCTTCGACATACACGGAGTGGACGGAATTCCTGCCAACGAAAAAATAGTTAGCACAGATTTCCTTCCAGACATTGAGAATTCCTATAGCTCGCTTAATGTACCCATTTTCGTGTATAGTGGGTATCTATATTCTTTACCTAGCGATTTTGCTCGCCGAGGAACTGTTTTTTTGCATGATAAGGGAAATGGTTTAGAACTAGTATTCGCCCTAATTTCGAAACTACATTCCTCCGGCTTTATCGAAGTATTCTGTCCTGAAGGGTTGCTCGAAACAAAAATTATTAGGGAATTCCATCGCTCATTCACCAAGCAGTTTCACTCCTCCGAACAATTGCTCGGAGTTCTAGATTCAATTGCGAACTCTGTCTCGAGTGAAAAGCCCAATACGAGAGAGAGGGTACAAGAGGTCTTTTCAAGAATTTCCGTTAGATCGCTATTATCTAGCCTACTTGCTGAGCAGTTCTTGGATTTGGATTCCAATCTGGAGCGTAAGATTAACCCTATTGAATGTTATTTGCAACGTGTCAATGAAATTCCAGTTTGGACTGGTGACATTTTCAAGGACTTAGGTACTGGAGGAATTTATGTTGTTGTGACACCACGTTGTGACCTTGTCAGGTTTGAAAAATCACCTACAATTTTAATGTGCGAAATTGAATCATTCAAATTCGAAAAAAAAACGATGGATAGAGTAGCAAACAACAACCCTCAATTCGCAAATCACGATTATATTTTGATGGCCAGCCCAGTTTTTCAAGGTGGATATGTCCGGTTTCGCAAAACGGTGCTAGTTGCCAGACCAATCCTAATCGACTTGACCAAGTATGAAAGGCTTGTATCACTAAGCGAAGATATTGCGAATGAGATGTTGGGCAGATTTGGAGCATATTTCTTTAGGTCTGGCATCACTCCGATTGATTCTAACGAGGCAATAGCCTTGCTTCCTCCAACTGATAATATCAAGGATGGCAAGAAGTAGCAATTGGACTAGAGATGAGCTCCTAGTGGCGCTCAATTTGTATTGGAAAACTCCTTTTCACAAAATCAAGTACTCCAATCCTGACGTTATTGCTCTTGGGAAAATTATTGGAAGGTCTAGTGACGCCGTAGCAATGAAGCTTGCAAATTATGCAAGACTCGATGAATCATTGCAGGCAAGACAGGTCGGCGGTTTAAAAAATGGTAGCAAAGGTGAGGAGCTGCTTTGGAACGAGTTTGCAAATCGATTGGATGAATTGGGATATGAAAGTGAATTAGCTCTTTCAAAATTGCTCCATCAGCCAATTGAGATGGTGTCTGAAATTGATGTTTCAGATCTTGCAGCTTCCGGAGAAGAACGCAATAGGGTTGTCAAAGTAAGGGTCAAACAAGCATTCTTCAGAAAGGCTGTACTTGCTTCGTACGACCTGCGTTGTTGCATTACGGGTCTAAATATGCCGCAGCTACTCAATGCAAGCCATATTGTGCCATGGTCTCACAATGAAGCAACGAGGCTGCTTCCAAACAATGGGCTTTGCTTGAATGCGCTGCATGACAGGGCTTTTGATAGGGGTCTGATAAGTGTTACACCGGAATACAAAATTTGCTTATCCAATGCCATTAAGGCTCGCAAGAAAGAGAGCCTTATCGAGACGTATTTCTTACCATTTGAAGGCAAGCAAATTAGGATGCCCGATCGACAATTACCCAATCCTGAATATTTGAAATATCATAACGAGTTTGTGTTTTTGAAGGATGTCGCATTTTTGGGATAGGTGAACTCATCTATAACTGATGTCTAAGGGTGGTGCGCGCACTTTGACGCCGCCTTCGTTTGGTTTTGCGAGCAATCGATGGCTCTTGCTCCATAAACCCCAACCTGTTGGTCCGGCCTCCCCAGCAATTTTGCCGACCGACAACAGATGAAATGCCCCCCAAAAACGCCCCCAAGCCATCCCCTCCCCCAAAAATTCCCCTATTCTCCTACAAAATCCTATATTTGGGCTGCCGCGGGTTGTTTGGAACCGTGGCACGGATAATACGGAACGAGTTACAATGGGAAACAAGGCCCACTTCAGGGTGGATACCAAATTGGCGGCTTTGCTGGGCGAGAACTATCGCTCGACGGAGTATGCGCTCAAGGAGCTGGTGGACAATGCTTGGGATGCGGATGCGGAGAATGTCTGGATCTACCTGCCGGCGCCGCTCACGGCCGACCCGATCATCATCATCGACGATGGGCTGGGCATGACGGAACGGGAGGTGACCGAGGGTTATCTCAAGATCGCGAGCGACCGCCGCACGCGCAAGGGCGAGCGCACGCTCAAGTTTCACCGCCGCGTGAAAGGCCGCAAGGGCATCGGCAAGTTCGCCGGCCTGGTCTCGGCCAATGTCATGGAGATCAGCACGCGGTCCTCGGGCCGCAAGACCAAGATCACCATCGTCAAGGCCGATTTGCTGGGTTCTGACAAGGATTTGGAGAAGATCGACCTGCCCATGCACGTGGAGGCCTGTCCCGACGACCAGCATGGCACGG
>JANMIM010001290.1:0-6334 GCA_031375795.1 Bacteroidota bacterium | reverse complement strand
GTTCATTGAAGTCGTAATTTCCACCGGGCACGAACAATAGTCGCACCCCTTGGAAGTTGTGACTTGCTTTCAGATTGTTCATTGAAGTCGTAATTTCCACCGATCTTTTGTACATGCAACGAGATTGGATGGTTGTGACTTGCTTTCAGATTGTTCATTGAAGTCGTAATTTCCACCTCAGCGCTTGCGTTTATGTCGTAAATGCTTGTTGTGACTTGCTTTCAGATTGTTCATTGAAGTCGTAATTTCCACCATGCTACATTGTAATGGGCAGATATTCAACATTTTATGTGTGGAAGTAGGACAAAAAAAATGGATGCCAGATGATGCCGCTTGCCGGATCATCTGGCATTCTTAGCATTTGATCTTGTAATTTAAGGTCTTCCGGTCAATAGCAATTGCTTCCAAATAGATAGATTGATGGAATTTCTCCGACTTTACCAATGCAAAATGACTTCATCTAAGGTAGGACTGGGTACGAAAAAATGGCCAGAAGCCATGAGTTCACATCGGCAACTGACCATCTTACAAAATCTCTAGGTACTAAATTTCGACTGTCAAACAACCGAAAATAGAACTAAAGAGGGAATTCATGGAATCTGAAAGCAAGTCACAACATTCAACTCACCATTAGCCTAAGCGCAAATCGCACTTTTTACCAAGAATTCTTTCATCAAATTTTCAATACTGCAATTGTTGCTTTTGAAGCAATGATGCTGTTCTGAAGGAATCGTTATCGCAAAGTTCTCTAAGGAAAGGACCTTATAGATTTAAAAAATTTCATATTATCAAAGTTCATTGACATTTACAAAGCTGTAAAGTAACTTTACCGCTGATGGGAATTTCCATTCCACGAGCAATTGTGGAGCGGGAGGGAGTCGAACCCTCGTGCGCGAGATTATAAGGCCCCGCACGGAACCGCCCCTGCCCCATCCAAAGAACGTATTTCAAGAGGACGCTCAAGGTTCCAGCCGAGAAGCGTCCTTTTGCTTTAGTGGCTTTTGAGCCCACAACAAGTCAAGGCTTGGGCGAGAAAAGTCGATTCGTTCAGTAGAAGTGGTGCATCTGCAAAGACCTATGAAATCTTGCTAATCATCCATTTGGCAAGAATCCTTTTGCTTACCCTTCTAACGAACCAATCTTTCTCCCCTTTACCCTTGTACAAATATACACGATATTTTTACCAGTGTTGAATGAATCTGTGATAAATTTGTGGCCTTACCTTTAACATGTTGATAATCATTGATAATGATTTCATGATCGATCCAACTTCTAACTGATTCTAGGAACTATTTACTACTCAAATGGACCAAGGTCTTGAAATCCAAGCCGCATTATCATTAGAATTACAGCTCAATCACAAGTACGTATGGTGATCACCAAAGCTCCAATTGCTGCGGTGTAGCTGGTTTATCTTTGTGCACACCGCCAAAAAATATCTCCATGTCTGCGAATTGTCTGTCGGTAATCACGAGTATGCCCACGTGCCCTTTGTCTGGCATGAGCCGCTTGGCTTTTTTGATGTGGCGGTCTGCATTTTCGCGGCTCATGGCATGTCGCACGTAGATGCTGAACTGAAACATGGTGAATCCATCCTTGAGAAGATCCTTGCGGAACTTCGCATAAGCCTTCCGGTCCTTTTTGGTTTCGGTAGGGAGATCAAATAATACTAGAACCCACAAGAGTCGATATGCATTGAGTCTATCGTTGTCGGTGATCATCTATTTCCATTCGGGGTAGGCGACGCGCCGTTGCTCGCCCAGGAAGCAGCCTGCCAATGAGGCTGTGGTGCGCGTGACTGCGTTGACGATGGGGCTGACTTCGCCCTTGATGACAACGCTGATCTGTTGGATTTCCAGCAGCTTGCGTTTCATTTCAGGGGTCAATGCCTCTTCGGGCGTACCCTCCTCCACGATTTCGCAGACACGCCCATCTACAAAAGGACGGTAGGGCTCCATGATGTCGTCGGCAAGGCAATAAGCATTGTACTTGTTGCTATGGTGGATGCCGAGGATGGGGAACAACCCCGAACCCACCAAAGCCCTCGCAACGGTAGCCCTTAAAATGGCGTAGCCATAGTTCAGCAAATGATTGGGTGGCTCGCCAAAACGACCACGCAAAAAGCTGCTATCCTCTCCAAACAACAACGACCAATAAATCGCCGCCGCCCTTGCTTCCAGATTGCCAACATCACCACTTTGTACTTTCTCGGCCATCTTTTCGAGCTTGATGGCGTCAATGCCCAGCTTGCGCAGTAGTGCAGCTTGGTTGCTGATCTTGGCTTTTACGGTCTGCGCCCAGAGGTTTTTCTTGAGAGGTGCCGTGGCGTCAAACTGTGCTTGAAATACCTCGTGGTGCTGCGTATGGCCATCCATGCTCAGCATCATGCCCGATGGCATATGCTTTTCATCGCAGCTTACAATGACGGCGCCCACGTCCATCAATGCCGCCATCAGTGCTTGGGAAATCTGGATTTGGGGGTCTTCCAAGATCACCATGCCCACTTCCTCGATGGGGATTTGCCGTTCCTCGCCTTTGGATGCGCCATCGACGGGAGGATAACTTGCCACCAATTGCATGTCGCGTTTGCTGAGGCGGGCGGCGCGGCTCAGGTAAACGGTGCGGCTCATCAAGGTTCGGCTACCTCCAGATGGCCCAAATTGGTAATTCGCACTTTTATGAGTGTAACAAGTTTCTCCGAACTTGTAACCCTGATAAATTTGCCGATTTCCATAGCTTTTGCATCACCAATTGCCTTATTGTCGACCTTTGTTTCAGTATGAAGTCTGAAAGTTGCGTCTTTTGGAGCGATCTTCTGCACCCGGTATAAATGCCTAGCAATCGTCTTGCTGTCATTCAATTTGATCGCCTCCTTCAGTTCCGCACGCGTCAAGCCCCAGATAAACATCTCATTTTGCTCTATGCCCACGACAAATTCCCAATCGGGTCGGGGCAGCTTGTTCTCGAGCATTTTGGCGATTCGTTCAGCGTCGGCTTCCGACTGGGCGGGAAGTACATTTTCAAGAACATGGTCCCATACACTGGCTGGATTGCGCACGACAACTGGAATGCCCATCTTCTTCCGCTCAAAGGCATCCCAGAAGGTGACGGCATTCTCATGTAGCTTGCCTTCCTTGTCCCTGAAAATGGCGATGTGGTGGTTGTTGCCCGGTTTCACAAAGGCATCTGGTTTGCCATCGATTCCCTGACGTACAGGCTCCACCTTGCTCAGGCCGGTGCGGCAACGCACGGTGCGCACGGCGATTCCTTTTTCTTTGTTGATCCAGATCGGCCTTTCATCCAATTCCTTGAAAGCAGCCTTGTGATCGTTTCCATGCTCCTTGAGGCGAGCCAAGACCGCTTCACGCACAGCTTTGTCCACGATACTGTCGGCATCCTTGGCCTTGAAATTCATGTCGAGTTTGTAGCGGATCACGTATTCTTCCCGTTCGGAGATCAGCTTCACGTCTATCAATGGTGCAGCATCTAGTCCATCTGGATAAATGGGATTGTTTTTGTAGCCTTTAAAAGCTTTTGCGGGGTCATTGCCATTGTCGAGCAAGCGGTCCAGCACCAGTTTTCGTTGAGATTTGTCGGCGATCTTCTTGGCTTGCTCCAGGGTAAAGGAAGGACCAAGACGAACGGTAATGTATTCGCGCAACTTGACCTTCCCGTACACGCTCTCCTCACTCAGTGCGCCCTTGGGAGTGAGTGGGCGTTGTACAGGCTTGCCTGTAGCCTTGTTGTGTGTGGCATTTGTCTTGTTTTTGCCCAAGGTGGCTACGCGCTTACCAGGCTTGAAAGAGACTAGGATGCCAGCTACTTTCTCTACGACTTTGGCTGGTGTGATGGGGCGCTGACTACGGATGTATTCGAACAGGCTTTGTGATTTGCTGTCTCGATACTCACTGGAATTGAGACGATTCAGCCGCTCGATGAAGCCTTGTCGCGTACATGCAGTGACCAAAGCGTCGATGGCATGGTGGCGATGGTCGTCGCGTTTGCTCCAAGCATCTTCCCTGATGCGGGTTTCTTTGCGTCCACCTTTGCCTTCCCACTCGTAAGTAAGCCCAGCAGCCTCATAGATGGGCATATTCACCTGCTTGAGCACATCGTCCCACCCCCACTCCCTCCGAAGGTAGGCCGTCACCATGCCGGAGCTTGTCCAGACATTTTCGGCGACTAGGTGCAAAATCTTCCTGGCCTCCTTGGTAATGTATTGGGTCTCCTTGAGGGAACGGCTCACAAAATCATCGGGGATCTCGTCGCCGGGCATCAGCAGGTAGTCGCGCTTGAGCTTGCCGATCTTGCCTTTTTCATGCAGCATGTTCACGGTCTCGACAAAGCGATCAAACAAGGCTCCGTTTTTGTAGAATTGCATGAAGTCATAGGCCGTCTGATCGCCCTTGAGGCGATTGAGCCAGCCCTCGCAAATCGTCTTGTTCATGAAGGAGTCGTCAAACAGTCTTGATTTGGGGACGATGTGCTCGACATCTGCATCTTCACCTTTGAGGAAAGAAGACAATTCGAGTTTCTCTCCACTATATGGAGAGATGCCATCCGTTTCATGCCATAGGCGATACTTCTCGATCAGGGCACGCGTGATCTTTCTGAAATACATGCCCCGCAACTCCTCAGCGATTTCCTCATTGTCTTTTTCGCGCTGGTTGTTGTTTTTGAAGGTTCTGCTCCGCTGGTCAGAGTTTTGACGCAGCTCCCTTGCAAGTTCTACCCTGATCTCGTCGGGCCTTCCCATGTTCGGATCTGCCAAAATTGCATTGACCACGTTTGCCATTTGGTTCAGGATGCGCTCCACCACGGGGTTGCGGAGGTAGCCCTTCTTGATTTCCGGGATGGCATCGATCAGTTCTTTATTTTGTCGGTCTTCGGTGGTCTCACTGTCGCTATGATCGTAACCGGCGGCAGTACAGGCTTCTGAGTACATCATTCCTTGCTGCAAATATGGGAGCAGCCTCCGAATGGCCCGCGCACTTTTGGAGCCATAGCCCGACTTTGTGAAATTGATTTTCCCCAAGGCCACGGCGGTCTCTTCGTCCAGATCAAACGCTGACACTAGCTTCTTTGTCAGGGCATCTTCCTCTTCAATAGAATAAATGTAGTGCCAGAGCTTGTAAAGCGGCTCATCTTGATAGCTCGGGTCGATGCGTTGGTCAAATACGCCTTGCTCAGAAGTGGGATGGTCAATGACTTTGATCTCAAAGCGTAGCAGATCTGTGCGCTTACTGTTGCAGGCTTTCAACACCTTGGCGATCGCATCAGCAGTATGGTTGCTTTCAACTCCTTTTTCCTTGGTGCGTTCATCAGGGATAAGCTCGTCTTTGCGTTTGACAGAGGTCTTTGGCGTGCCCAGGTCCATGTTTTCAAACAAGGATTGCTGAATGCCGTGTTTGCCCTTGAAGATTTCATTGGCGACCCTGTCCCATGACTGTTTGCCCTCTGATAGTGCCTTGGCTACGATCTCTTTCTTCTGGGCGACAGTGACTTCGACTTGTTTGCCTGACTTGTTTGTGACGCTGATATTGTTGACCATTTCCCACACCTTGCAGACTTGGTTCAGTGGCGAGGACTTGGGGCAAGCGCTATGATGGCGTTCAAATCGGCATTTGGAGACCAGGCCTTTTTGGCTTTTGAGTGGGCGCTGCATGAAAATGATACGGTCACCGATTCGTTGTTTCAATTTGTCACTGAATAACTCAGGGGCATAGGATGCCTGTGTAGCCCAGATGCGGGCAAATTCGTCATGATAGCTTGCCCTTGGGAAAATCAAGCTCCTGATTTGCTTTCCAGATTGCAAGTTCTCCAGCAGCCATTGTCCTACTGTAATGTCACGCTCTTTACACTCTTGTCCATGCGACTTGATTGCTTGCAGGTATTCACCTTGTTTCTTTTCATTGGCTTCATCAGGCTCAGTTTTACGGTTGCTTTTATAGCCGCGCTTTTCGTTTAGCAGCAGCAAGACCCTTCCAAATTCACCTAATGAAAGCTGTTCGGTTGCAGCACGGGCTCGCAGACCATAAAGTTGCAAGGGAGTCAGTGTACGCATCAAAACATCATCTGGCATCAATCCCGCCTGTTGCAATTCCCGCCGAAGTAGGTTCTTGCGCATCTTGTAGCGGTAGTAGCCCCTACGCAGACCGCGCTTTTGCCTGCGCTTCTGGTTTTTGGTAACGGGTGCGCCCTTGGTAAACTCATCTGCTTCGTCGCTGCTGAGGGGCACGATGCGGCTACCCATCCCCAATATTTCCACGGCTGGATTGTCAACACTAGCCTCATGTTCCAGGATGTAAGCCCATCCGACTGACCCCACTCCCAA
>JANMIM010001282.1:0-2205 GCA_031375795.1 Bacteroidota bacterium | reverse complement strand
CGGCGGCGGTCGAGAACCTGCCCGAGGGCACGAGCACCTATGAGGAATTTGAAGCGATCACGCGCTGCTGCAAGCAGCGCGGATGGCGGCGCATCACAGTGGTGTCCAGCCTGTTTCACACCCGGCGCATCGACGAATTTTTCAGGCTTAGGCTGCATTTGGAAGGGATCGAGATGGTATTGCGCGGCGCCGACGAGAGCCAGTTTGACGAGGGCGAATGGTGGAAGGCGGAGCCGGGACTGCTTTTCGTGAACAGCGAGTACATCAAGCTTGCCTATTATTGGGTGAAATACTAGGACGCCCACGCCTTGTAGGGAAAGAACAGAAACTGTAATTTTGGCGCATGGCAGGAACTTCGACCCATCTGATCCAGTTGATGCACAAGCACGACATCCGCAACACCGATGGGCGCATGGCTGTCTTGGCACATTTTGACAAGTCGCGGCATGCCCTCTCGCAACCCGACCTGGAAAAAGCACTCGGTGACCAATACGACCGCGTAACGATCTACCGCACCCTGACCTTGTATCTGGAAAAAGGCATCCTGCACAAAGTCCTCGACGACTCCGGCGCCATGAAATATGCCCTCTGCCCCGATGCCTGCGGGGCACATGACCATCGCCATGACCATGTACATTTTAAATGCCTGCGCTGTGGCAACACCAATTGCATCGAGGACCTGGAGGTGCCACACCTCGTCCTCCCCAAGGGCTACACGCTCACCGAAGCCAATTTCCTCTTGAGCGGCGTTTGCCAAGCCTGCAATGCCCTGGCCTAGTGAATTTTTAAGCAAGGAGAATTGCCCATCCATCAGGAGGCAATTGTTTCACAGGGTTTTAGGCCAAGCCGTTCTTCCGAAAAATAATTATCCACCACATCGGCATGATCGTCCACATTTGTAGTCGCCAAGGGTGCCGGAATCGGAACAATGTGGCTCCATTCGCAGTATTCGGGAACAAGGAATCCAAAAACTAGGCATGGGGACGATTTCGGAAGGCCGACCTTTCTCCGAAAACCACATCCAAGGGCTGGAAACCAGTGGTTATCCACAACAATCCCTTAAGCATGAACCACTGAAGCCAGTCGATTCAGGAATTGGTTGTCAAGCGATTAAATGAATGGGAATGATCAAATGTTCATCGTTCAATCTGAATCGATCATTCCCCGTGGGAATGGGCGCACCTGCGGCAGGACCGCATGTTGAGCACCTGGGCGATGGCGATGCCGATGGCACCGATGGACACGAAATAGGGTTCGAGGGACTCTGAAGCAAAAAAGAAACCGAAGGTGATCAAGGCCACGCCCGAAAGCAAGGCGATCACGGGACGAAGGTCACGGTGCTGCGTGAAGTAGCTGCGCAACACGCCGTAGGCCCCGAAGCCGACCCCAAAGGCAAGGAGCAGCCCTTCCAACAGGTGCGAAGCCAAAAACTGCATCCCGATCAGCGGCAAAATCGAAATGAGCATCGGCATGGCTGCGCAGTGGATGGCGCAGGCGAGCGAGAGCAGCGCACTGATGCGGTTGCTGCGCGCTACATTTTGGTGACTATGGATGTGCATTCCGTATTCTGACATGTCTCCCGTATTCGGCAAATTTCCTGCAACTATGTTGCAAATGTAAGGGTGAAATCGAGAAATGAAACAGTGTTGCAAAAAGAAAATGATTTTTCACGACAAAGGCGCGTAGTTCCGTTCAGGGAATCAATTTTTTTCCTAGTTTTATGCAATTGTTACAACACGCAATTGAGAATGATGAGAAAGACTTCTTCGTTTCTGCTTGCCTCCATGGTAATCGGCTTGCTTTTTGTCGGGTGCAAAGAAAAACCCGTGACAACTCCTGGGGATTTGGAAAACCCTAGAATGGTGATGACCAGCCCTGTGGAGCTCCCTAGGGGCCAATTCATCCCCATCTTCAGCTCCGACAGTTTCTTTGTCGACGTTACCTTTACGGATGACAAGGCCCTTCGCGATTGGGAGATCACCATCCGCTACATGAATGAGCTCAACTACTTGCGCACCGCTGTCCAACCTTGGAAAGAAACCTGGTTTGGCGACCTCGAGGGTGTCGCTGGCGCTGTGAACTTCAAGGAATATGTAAGCTATGACCCAACTGCCGGCCCCTATGAGTTTCATGTGAAGGTGACTGACATGGAAGGCAAGACCGCCGAGCGCACCACTTATTACTTTGTGAAAAACCGCGGCGACA
>JANMIM010001260.1:0-8749 GCA_031375795.1 Bacteroidota bacterium | reverse complement strand
CCAATCAGTTTGGGCATGGTCAAGGGTTCTAATTTTTGTTTTTAGAAAACCTGATCGTAACGGCTTCAATTTGCCTTGGGAAATGAAAAAGATTAGATCAGGACAAAAACGACCTCGCTAAGCGCCAACAAAAACGGCGGCTCCAGAGGAACCGCCGATTTGAGGCGACGAGCGGATTCGAACCGCTGTACGAGGTTTTGCAGACCTCTGCCTAGCCGCTCGGCCACGTCGCCATTTCCTGAACGGATGGCAAACTTAGGGAAGAAATCTTAGCCTACCAAGTAATTCCTTTGTTTTTTCTGACTTTATCAAAGCAAAAAAAGCCTCGGCATTGTCTGGATTGGGGCCATCCTTGATCATCAGGGCACTGAAGGCATTGTGAATCACAGGTCCCGACCGCACGATGCCAAATTGGGAGGAGTCTGACAGCGCGAAATGGCCGGGCACAAACCCGGCCGGGACCCAGCCACGCCGCAGATAGTCAACCATCTGCGCTTGAAAATTGGCGACGAGCCTGCATGCGACGGTATCGGTAGCCCCAAATGCCTGCTCGGCATATTGCCGCATCGGGCGCTCGCTCGCCTCCCATGCCACACAGCCGATGGTGCCAAAGGCTTGCTGCTTGCCAGCGAATTGCGTGCCTCGCTGCGCAACATGCATCACGCGGGTGCTTGCCAATGGATGCTGCTCCTGGACATGGGAAGCAAGCCCCTGCGAGGAGTACAATTCGGATCCAAAGCACAAAAAAACATCGATGGGCTGCCCAAAGTGCAGATGCTGGGCGACGACCTCTGACGACAAGACCTTGAGTTCCACATCGACATCGGGGTGAAGGCGCTGGAATTCAGCCGTGATGTCCAGTGCATACGCCTGCAGCCAAGGATCGGAATAGACGACGAGGCGATCGCGGTTGCCACAGCCGCACAAGAGGAACAGGAGGCAAATGGCCCAGCACACAGCGCGGGAAAATCCACGGTTGTTTTTCAGTGGTTGAAAGGAAATCATGGCCTGAAGGTCGCCTCCACCGACGAGCGGCTGCATTCCCCACCCACGGGAGGATTTTCCTTGCTCACGCAGACTGTCACCACGACGACCGTTGGAAATTCCACGATCAAGCGCCTCCCGATCGCATTCACCAAGGTCTCCAGCAAGTTTTTGGGCTCAGCCATCGCCGCACGGGCCACATTGTAAACCTTGCCGTAGTCCAGCGCGTCTTCCAAGCGGTCGCTGTCTGGCAAGGGCACATCGCCCGTGTCGAGCTTCACGTCCACCACAAAATAATTGCCATGGATGCGCTCGTCCTCAAAGACGCCATGATGGGCAAAAAAACGCATTCCTTGCATTGCGATCGTCGCCATGGTCTAGGATGTGGGGTTGCTGCCGGGGTTAAAATGATCCTTCAAGGCGGCCTCGAGCGTGATCACATCGACCTTGCGCTGCAATTTGCCTTCCTTGACGATGGAAATTTCCCTCCGTTCCTCCGAGATCACGATCACCAGGGCGTCGGTGCCCTCGCTCAAGCCCAAGCCCGAGCGGTGGCGCAAGCCAAGTTCGGGCGGCAATGAGGGATTGGAGCTCAAGGGCAGGATGCATCGTGCTGCGGCGATTTTGTTTTTGTCGATGATGACGGCGCCGTCGTGGAGCGGCCCGTCCTTCAAGAAAATCGAATACAGGAGGCGCTCGCTCACCTCGGCACCGATCTGATCGCCGGTTTCCTTGAAGCGATCGAGCGAATCCTGGCCCGTGATCACGATGAGTGCGCCGAGGCCTGCCTTGGCGATCTCCTCGATGCCGGCCACAAGCTCCTCATAGGAATGTTGGATCTCAGCCTTGGTAAAAAACTGCTCCCAAGCCTTGGAAAGAAAGCTATTCCGCCCCAAGACCACCAAAAACCGCCTGATCTCCGCAGAAAAAATCACGATCAAGGCGATGGCCCCAACGCCGATGATCTGGTCCAGGATGCTCTTGAGCAAGACCATGTCGAGCAAGTCCACGAGCTTCCAAAAGAGAAATACCAGCGTGAGCGCAAAGAGGATCCTGAGCGCGATGCTGTTGCGTAGCAGATGATACAGCCGGTAAAAAATGAAGGTCACGACCGACACGTCGATCATGTCGATGAGCCGCACGGTGATGAAGCCGATCTTAAAGAGCTCCATGCTGCAGGTGGTGATGGAGTGAAATGGCACGCATGGCGGGTTGCACGTCGTGGACACGCAAAATGCGGGCACCAGCTTCCAGGGCCTTGAGGTGCAAAGCCGTCGTGAGATCCTGTACATCGCCAGGCACGGTATCGAAGAGGCGGTAGACCATCGACTTGCGGCTGATGCCGATCAATATCGGGCAGCCAAAAACGTTGAATGCATACAAATTACGAAACAGTTCCCAATTGTGGGCCATCGTCTTGCCAAAACCAAAGCCGGGATCGAGCACGATGTCCTTGATGCCAGCCGCCCGCGCAGCCCGGATGCGCTCCACAAAGTAGTCACCGACCTCGCGCACGACGTCGGTGTATGCGGGTGCCAGCTGCATCGTCTGCGGGCTCCCCTGCATGTGCATGAGCATATAAGGTGCGTCGTATTGGCCCACGAGGGGCATCATTTGGGGATCGAGCAGGCCGCCCGAGATGTCGTTGACGATATGGGCGCCCAGGTCGAGCAGCGGCTTTGCCACCGCGGAGCGAAAGGTGTCGATGGAAACGATGGCCTCTGGAAATTGCCGCAAGACCTGCCCGACGACCGATTGGATGCGGCCAAGTTCCTCAGCTGGACTGATGTCGGTGGCCCCAGGACGGGAGGAGTAGCCGCCGATGTCGATGATGGTGGCGCCCTCCCGCAACATGCGCTCGACATGCGCCAGCGCCTTGGCCTCCGAGTCGTACACCCCGCCGTCGCTGAAGGAATCGGGCGTGAGGTTCAGGATGCCCATCACGATCGGTCGGTCGAGCAGCAGCAGCCTGCCGCGGCAATTGAGGGTGGTATTTTGGGGAATGCCGATCATCTTTCCTAAGATGGGCAAATATAGGAGGAATTGGGCTAGCTGCAGGAAGGGATCATGGCGACAAGCGATTTCCCTTCCGATGTCCTATTTTTGTTTCCAATGCCGCCCAATTCGGCAACATGCCTATGAAAGACCTTCGCTGCGCCAAATGTGGTTCCAATGACGTGCTGGACTTGCCGAGCAAGCATCGCGTCGCAATTCCGTGGTTTCAGCAGTTGCAATACCAATATTTGACCTGCCTTGCCTGCGGGTATGCCGAATGCCACCTGGTGTCCAAGGACTTGGAGGACCGCACAAAACTGGAGAACTTCCGCACTTGGTTTGCCAGGATGCGACAACGATGACCTGAGACAATTCGGGGTCAAAATGGCTTTGCCTCGTGAGAATTCGTTAATTTTCACAAGCTGACATAAATGTTGGCCTGAATCAAATGAAAAACGGAAAATGCACGAAATGCGGTAGCCACGAAATCTGGATGGTCGAGCAAAAATACCAAGAAGGAGGGCGCTTTCAGGTGGGTATGTGGTATCACATGGGCCTAGACCGCTATTGTTGTTTCAAATGCGGCTTCACGGAGGAATATATTTCACCCGCCGAGCTACAGAAACCAGAAAAGATGGCCAAGGCGAGGGAGAAAATGACCAAGGTCTAGGGCGAAGGGCGCCAAAGCCCAAATGCTCCGAAACAAATGTCACGCCTTCGAGCAGCGGCACGGATCGCAAGCGAATCCCTCGATTGTCGCGGGATTATGCTAATTTTCAGACGCTGACTCTATGGTCAGTTCTAGCAAAATGAAAAACGGAAAGTGCCCCAAGTGTACGAGTCGAGACATTTGGATGAGCGATGTAGTGAAGCCTTTTCCATTGGGAATGTGGCATGGGATAACCCTTAAACGCTATTTTTGCCTCGCCTGCGGCCTTACGGAGGAGTACGTTGCATCCGAGGAGCTGCAGGATCCGGACAAAATGGAAATCGCAAGGAGAAAATTGATGCAAGTCCCCAGCCATGGAAAATAGCTGCAATCCAATTCGAATCAAAAGCCATTGGCTCTTGATGGCACTGCTGATGGCGAGTATCGGGCTGGGATGCCACAATGGCGCATCCGACCAAGGCCCCAATTCTCGTGTGAGCACTGCTTTGGGGGATGAGAAAGCCATCTTAGTGGCCCATTCAGACCTCGAAACGCCACGCACCGAGGTCGCAAATGATTCCACCCCAGTCATCAAAGGCGATTTTGATGGCGATGGCAAGACGGAAACTGCTACATTGGCTGGAAACGGTTTCCCTATCGACTCGGCAGATTGTTTGACGCAGTGCCAATGCATCGTGCGATTCTCAGACAGTCGGTTGCCTGACTTGACCGTGCCGCGATGCTATGTCGGGCACTTGGAAAACGAAGGCGACCTGAATGCAGATGGCGCCGACGAAATCGGCGTGCTACCAGATTGGTTTTCGGAATGCAAGCAGGATTATTCGGTGTTCACATTGCGAGATGGCGTGTGGGAAATGGCTTTTCACACCGTCCAAACGCATTGCAAGTTGCCGATGGATCCCTCTGATCTCGTGATTCCGATCGCCAACCGCCCCGGTTGGGTGGATTTGTTTCTCGCTGCCCACGACGACGAGGGTTACGGCGTGAGCAGGGCTTACACGTCCCTCCGCTTGTCAAAATAGCAGATGCCTCGTCCCCTCGCCCAGATCGTCCCCGCAATTCCTTCGCCCTCGCCGCTGAAATCGCCTCACGATGAAACTCCAAGAACCACGGTATCAGATCACATTGAACATCATGAAGTTCAATGGCTCGCTGGCCGACATGCCTGACTTTGGGCACCTCTGCGTCTGCTGCAACGCGCCCGAGACCCAGCTGGAATACAAATCCCTGGACAGCCCGCCGACGGACCTGCGCACCGAGCCGATCATGGTGCCCGTGTGTGCAGCCTGTCGGGCGCATGTACATTGGCGCCGTCCATGGCTCACGCGAATGGCAGCGGGCGTAGGCCTCGTCGGCATGGCCCTTGCCGTCTTGGCAGCCGTCCTTCCAAACCAGCCTTTCCTGTGGCTCGGAGCACCATTGGCCCTCGCCCTGCTCCTACCACTCGGGTACAACCGATGGTTTTCACGCAACCTCGGCGGCGCAGGCCACCACTCCGGGATGCGATGCACCATCAGCCATTTCGACCTGCACATCGACACCAGCAACAAAGCCCTCGTGGACCGTCTCGCAGCGGGAAGTGCCGGCGAAGCGGTGGTGGTGGAGGGTTGAGGGGGGGGTATTCGTGCCGGGTTGAAGCCCTTTTCTACAGATCATTTCGAGTCGACCTTTCCAAAAGAGCATACAATGGCAACTTCGAAAACAAGTCCGACAATTTGTACACACCGATTCAACGATACTCACTGGAAATCAATAAGATATAAAAATCGCCGCAGAAGCTTCAAAAAATTGCATTCCTGCGTGGAAATGAAACTTGCAAAGTCCTAATTTTCTCACTTGTTTGGTATCAGAAACAAGTTGACAAAAACACTTGACCAACTTAGCTCCAAAGAATGCCTTGTAGAATCTTGCATACTACTGATTTCCATTTTGGGTATTTCCCAGGGGAAAACGACGATGTCGTGGTTCAGGAGCCTTGGCAGGCAGACTTGGGGAAAAATTTGCGCGAACAGATAAAGGTCGAGATCATCAATATCTTGAACGATTACGAAAGGAAACCCAACCTGTGGGTATTGACGGGTGATTTCACCAACAAGCAATTGTCTTCGGGCTTCAAGCTGTTTGCAGAATGGTTCAACGAAATCATCGTAAAGACCAATTTCCCCCGCGAGGATGTCGTCTTTGTGCCCGGAAATCATGATACTACTGGCTGCGAGTATTTTGATGGCGATGAGGTTCTCTTGACCTTGGATCGAATGCGGGAAGAACGAAGCCAGTATCCCAACGATCTCTCCATCCCCCTGAAATCTGACGCGTTTAAACTATATCGGGATTTCCTTCTGAAATGTGGTCTCACCCCCCCCGCGCACATTGTGCCTACGCGTGTCGAATACGATGGAGTTCGGCCAAGAAGCAGCACTGCGAAACTCCATTTTTTAGCTATCAATAGTGCTGGGTTAAGTGCTACTGCCAAAGTGATACCCAATAGCACCAAACCGATTCAAAGGGACATTTTTGCAGAAGGTGGCCTTTGGGTTCGAGAAAATTGGCCGAAGCGTACCGAGGAAGAGCCCAACGCGAACAACGTTTCCATTTTGGCTGTACACCACCCCAAATACTGGTGGAGTTGGCGTGACCGTTACCGTGGCTTGGGATCGGAAGGCACCTATGGAAAATTGGCTGCCCATGTCGACATTGTGTTGCTCGGCCACAACCACCCTGCAGAGCGATTTCAAAGGAATCTCCATCCGAGACATTTCCCCCTCTGTGCCCTCCCCAATTTTGGGGGGGCGATGCATATCAAGTTTCCCGTGGCGCCCAATGGGGCTGCAACCAAAGAGGAAGCCGTATCAAAGCGTGGCGAGCTGTTTAATAACCCCGAAATCGTGATGTTTGACCTTCTTGAAATCTCCCCAAGCAAGGATTCTGCATCGGTGGAAACATGGCTCTATTGGATGAGTCAGGTTGTTGCGGGAGATGGAGGGAATGAATGGGTAATCGAAAAGCGATCTAGCCCTAAACAGGATATCAAAAGTTATGATCCTCACCTACGAGAAAGGTTCTTTGCGATTGAATTTCCTGAAAAACTTGCTGATTTTCAACAACAAGAGAAAAAAGCCTACCCAACGATCTTGAAACTTTGGAAATCGCGATCCCTCGTTGAATTTCGCATCAAAGTCATTGATGCCCTCGCCGTCCACTTTGGGCTAGCTCCCATCCCAGGTGATGACCCATCGGATTATCAAGCGCGCAGGGTAGCATTCCAAAAGGTAGACACGGCAGAAAAAATCGTGGAATATTGGGACTTCATGGATTTGATCGAATATGAGGATGAACTCGGGATGCAATTATCCTTGCTTGGCCGTATCGCAAAGGGGCGAAAAAAGCTTGAATCTGAGCAATCCAAATGGCCTGGATACGAATTGAATCTTGTGCTTTGTCCGTTTGACTACTACAATTGCTTGATCGAGCCCGAATCGTTGCTAGGATGTGACGACTATTTCAGAATCCAATATCTTTTGGAGCGAACGATACGATTCCAGGAGTACATTTTGGAGGACAAAATCGTCTCCCACACCAACTTTCCTTCCAAAAGCAGGGCAATGAATCCTATCTACTTTCTTTCAAGGGAAAATGTGGCAAAAATTTTGCACCATCGAACAATTGAGGAATCCTCTGAAATGCTTCAATACGTGGAGGAAATTGAGTCCCGGTTCAAAAATATGTCCTAAATATGAACAACTTATTAATTAAAAAGCATCGATCGCCTTGGAAAATTGGAACAAAATGACTACGTTCGGGTTCTTTGTAAAAGAAGGCAGGGTATCGTATGGTACTCATCGTGTGGCGGTAAGCGATCGTTGTTACAAAAGTCAACGAAAGCTTGCTTGTAGGGATTAAAATATAGGGTAGTCTCTGAAAGAAATGCGCTTTTTTTTTGCGCAGTGGCGTATCTTTACCAATAATCGAAAATGAAAAGGTTATGACTTCATCCCCACCGCCAATTGCACCAGGATTTTACAGAATCCTAGGCAGTGAAAATCGAATCGAAAATCTACTTGCGACCATCAAAAGCAAAATTGTCAATGCCGAGCATAAACAACGATACATCGAAAGTAGTTATCTGGGAGTCTGCCTCAAATTCGCAATCATTCGGCTTGAAGAAAAACACTCCAATTTCCTGGAAACCGAGCAGGCTTGGCAATCAAACGCATCCTTGAAGACCTTTACGGGGTTTGGCATCAACAGAACCGAGTTACCCATTTCGATCGAGAAGCTAGACCAGTTCTGGAACGACTTGAATGACTTTGAACTGTTTGAGGACAATGGGCTCCGATTCAGGGGTCGTGAGTATGTCAGGCGTTTTCTTTTGCTTGTGCCAAGTACTGTCTATCCGACACTTACCCCCTGCTATGCAACCAATACAAGTCGCCCTGTGCCTTTCCTTGATCGGTACCTGACTCCAGACGAAGATGATATTTTGAAAAAGTATTGAATTCGTGATCTCATAGGTATCCGCAAACCTCGTACCGAAAACCCAAATGAATGTTCCTCAAAACTTGCATTATGAGTCACATGATGCAGGCCTTCTGATCGCATTTACGACGCTCCCGCTCGACAATCCCATGCGATTTATCAATGACGACATTGGCAAATTGTTCCAGACCTATCGTCAAGGAATCATGGAAATTGCCTCTGATGGCACTGTGAAGATGGAAAACCGAGCGCCAAGGAGCAAGGAGGAACAGCTATTTCAGAAGACTTTCTTCCAACCTGCAAGTTATATCTGCTTTGGAAAATTTGATGCCGTGCATTTTGCCGTCGTAGATGATTTGGAATTTGCGACGCGTGTATTCAGGCCCTACAATCCCATTGCTGCTGACGCCAATTGTACCCAGGAAAAATTTGATTTTCAAGTGATTTTTGGATCGAGCGGTGGTGCCAAAGGCTCTCCAACAATTGTCCAAAAGGCAACAAATACATTTCTTCGTACTCAAAAAAGGTTCCCTTACGTGGCCATCTGCCAACTCAAAGTCAACAATTCGTTGTTACTCGGCCCAGGTGCAAAATTGATTTTGCACATACAAGAGTTGATACGGC
>JANMIM010001191.1:0-1271 GCA_031375795.1 Bacteroidota bacterium | reverse complement strand
CTGATCCACCACTCCGACAGGGGCGTGCAGTACTGCAGCACGAACTATGTCAATATCCTGCAGGAGGCAGGCATCACCATCAGCATGACCGAGGGCGCAAGCCCGCACCAGAACTCCATCGCCGAGCGCATCAACCGCACCTTCAAGGAGCAGCTCTACATGGACCGGACCTTTGGAAGCTACAAGGAGGCAATGGCCCGCTTGGTCAAGGCCGTGGAGGTCTACAACCACAAGAAGACGCACTCAAGTTGCAGCAACTTGACTCCGCAGGAGGCGCATTCGACCACCGAGCCGCTCCAGCGCAAGTGGAAGGACTACAGCAAGAAACCGACATCGGCGGAGGCGCTCGCCGCCCTCCACACCTCCCGTCAGGTTTGATAGTTATGGTCAAAACACCAAACCCCTGTAAAGCTCTGTCAGGACAAAATCCAATCCCGACAAGCGATCGCAGGACGTTCTTTGCAAGTGTAAATCTTATTCAGGATTATTGTAAAACACTGTAAGGTTTTTTCAGGACGCTACCCTTCCCGCCCACCCCTTGCGCGAAATACTCAAACCACCAATCCACCCTCCATTTTTCCCCAATGACCACAATCATATACACAGTGCCTAACAAGCGTTTGCAATCTCCTCGGTTATCCATAATTTTGCGGCAGGTTTTATGGGATTGGCAGCCAAGGGGAAATCAACCAAGGACTCTGAGGCAAGGATGCACGATCTCTTGGTACAGGTAATGAATGCTTATGCTTCAGAAAATTAGGTTTACCGGCAAGGATAGGATGCAATTTCACGCTGTCGTGAAGCAACGTGTCGATACCTACTTCAAGGACAACAATCTCTCCACGCACGCCAATGGACTCATGCGCTTCAAGGTCGTGCTGTACATGGTGATGATCTTTGGCTCGCTCGCCGTGTTGTGCACCGTGAAATTGCCATTGATCCTCGTTTATGTGCTTTGGGTGAATATCGGGCTGTTCTCGGCGTTCAGTGGGCTGGGCGTCTGCCACGATGCCATCCACGGGTCGCTCTTTGCCAGCAGCAAATGGAACAAGGTCTTTGCCTGGGTCTTCAACCTCGTCGGTGCCAATGACTACACATGGAGCATCATGCACAACAAGGCCCACCATACCTATACGAACATCGACGGCCACGACGAGGACTTGGAGTCTGCGCCCTTCATGCGCATGTCGCCTCACAAGCCGCTCAAGCCCATCCATCGCTGGCAGCACATCCTCGCCTTGCCTGCCTACGGCTTGGCTACGCTGTCTTGG
>JANMIM010000428.1:0-1075 GCA_031375795.1 Bacteroidota bacterium | reverse complement strand
GGATTTTGTGCCGCACGATTGGCTCTTCCGACATGCATCATGCGTCGTGCACCATTGCGGGGCGGGTACGAGCATGGCCGTGGCGCGCGCGGGCGTGCCCCACGTGCCCGTGGCCTTCATCGCCGACCAGCCCTACTTCGCGCGGCACCTGCGACGCCTGGGTGTCGCCACCCGCAAGCTTTGGTACTACCAAATGCGCCCCAAAAACCTCGCCGCGAGGATTTCAGAGGCGGTACATTCGGCGCAGATGCAGCAGCGCGCCAGGGAATTGCGGCCCATCTTCCTGGCCGAGACCGGCAACCAACGAACGGTCGAACGAATTGAACGATTTGTGCGAGATTTGCCCTCATGAAATGGGTATTCATCGTGGCAGTGCTGGTCTTGACGGCCTATTCCATCTGGAAATTCTGGAAGGCGATGCGCTAAAAAGGCCCCCGGTGCGCAATCAGAAACAAAAAACATGCAGGAACGCGACTATCTTTTGAGGCAATTGCAGATGTTTGCCCAGGCATTGGCCGAGGCGATCAGCATGCGGCACCAAGGCAAGATCCTGGAGGCCAACTTCATGCTCGACGACCTCATTCGCACCGACAAGCAAGCACGTGAGATATTGGACATGCCTCTGCCAGAATTCATTGCCTACATCGACCTCATGCAACACTTTGATTCCGACAAGTGGTCGTTGGTGGCCGAGGCGCTGTATGAGAAGGCCGTGATCTTTGAGGTACATGGCCAATTTGACATCGCCCGCAGCTATGAAATCAAGGCGATGCACCTGGTGTTGGAGGTGCTGCTCACCAATCCTGAGACCTATCGCCAAAGCCTGCGGGATTTGCTCCAGCAGATGCGCACGCACATCACCTTGCCAGAAATGCCCGCGAGCACCGTGGCGCTGTTGCAGGAATACGAGGCGGGCCTGAATTGAGGAGATTACGGCCGGCGGGGAAACAGTAAGTTCATGAACAAAAGTCCCAGCACGCCCGCCACCGTGAGCAAGGCGATCCCGATGAAAAGGGTGGAGGCTTGGTTGCCAAATAGCCCGATGCACACGGCGACGATGCCGATCACGGCGAGG
>JANMIM010001084.1:0-5886 GCA_031375795.1 Bacteroidota bacterium | reverse complement strand
CAAGCGGTGGGCGGCAAGAACTATGAGCTCTCCCTGCAGCGCGGCCTCATGGAGTCAGACGATGCCATTGAGGCCATCCTCTGGGCGATGATTCCGGTCATCTTGGCCTTGTCGGTGCTCATGGCCTTGTTTTTGCGATTTGCCTCTCAGAGACTATGGCGGCCTTTTCAGGACTCGCTCCGTAAGATCGCAGCCTTTCGCCCCAACCTGCCGCAAGCACCGCATTTCCCTACCAGTAACACGGCCGAGTTTGCACAATTGAACCAAATATTGCAGCAGATGACCACCAAGGTGATGCAGGACTACTACTTGCAGAAATCGTTTGCCGAGAATGCAGCCCATGAATTGCAAACTCCAATCGCGGTCGTGCAAGGCAAGTTGGAGCACTTGCTGCAATCCACCACCGTCGCCGACACCGATTTGGAGATCGTGCAAGTCGCACTGGAAGCACTGCAAAAAATGCGACGCCTCAATCAAGGATTGCTGATGCTGAGCAAGATTGAAAATCGGCAATTTTCAGATTTGGCTCCGATTCAAATGATGCCCTTTCTTCAAAAACAGTTGGCGGGCATCCAGGAACTCGCGCACCTGAAGGGAATCTCTTTGCATTTTTCAGCCGATGCCGACCCGACTTTTGTGCTGAATCCATTGCTCACCGAACTGCTGCTGAGCAACCTGCTGAGAAATGCGCTGCAACACAACCAGGCAGGCGGAAAAATCAACATTCGCCTCAATACCAGCAGCTTGGAAATCTCCAATTCAGGTCAGCCGCAACCGCTGGACAGCGCTCGCCTCTACCATCGTTTCCAGAAACAAGGCGCAACGAGCCAGGGTACAGGCCTCGGACTTGCGATTGTGCGGGAGGTCTGCGAAGCCATGGGAATCCAGGTCGAGTACCGTTTTGCAGGAGAAATGCACCAATTCAACATTGTATTTCAAATTCAAGATTGATTCAGAATCCTTGCCGTTGTTTGAGAAAAATTAGCTTAAATTAGAGCCCTATGAAAAGTACATTCTTGATGCTCATCGCCTGCTGCTGCGCCAGCGCCATATTCGGTCAGAAATTGTCTGTGCCACAAGCCGCAAAGGATGACCTGAAAACGCGTTTCCCGAATGCCACCGTCGCCAAATGGGAAGGATCTGGCAAAGGATTTGAAGCCGAATGGAAAACCAATGGCAAGGAAACGGCCGTCGTCTATGACGCCGCCGGCAAATTTGTGATGACAGAGCGTGAAATCGATGTCCAGAGCTTGCCTGCCGTCGTGGCAGCAGGGCTCAAAAAGGCCTATCCGGGGGCAGAGGCCATGGAGGCTGAGGTGCAAGAACATGCCGATCACTTGGCCACTTACCAAGTCGAAATGAAAAACAACGGGAAAACCATCGAGGTGACTTTTGATTCCCAAGGCAATAAGCTGGCCGAAGGTTCCGACGGCAGCGGCGGAGCAGAAGGCAATGACGGTAGCGACGGCAGCGACGAGGACTGATCGCTTTTGCCTGCCAACGATGCAGTCGAAAGCCGCCGTTCCACAAGGACAGCGGCTTTCGCCTTTTTGATTGCCCCGCTGTCCCATATTGGCCCAATTTCCCTATCTTGCCTACATCATTGTAATCGTTGTAGAAGAATGAAGACTCGGTCCCGTACGTTTTGCCTATTTGCAGCATTGCTGTGCATGGTTTCACTGCAGCTCGTCAACGGCCTGCAAGGGCAAACGACGGTTTCAACCTTCAGTTTCGGAGGGCTTACACGCAGCTACCGCCTGCACCTGCCACCCACCTACACGGGCGCGACGGCGGTGCCGCTCGTCTTCAACCTGCATGGCTATACCAGCAATGCACTTCAGCAGGAGTTTTATTCGGGCATGAATCCGGTCGCTGACACCGCAGGCTTCATCGTGTGCTATCCAGATGGCGTGAATGCCAGCTGGAACTCGGGCTTCTCGCCGCCCTACAATGGCGGCATCGACGACGTGGGCTTCATCTCGGTGCTCATCGACAGCCTGCGGGCTGCCTACAACATCGACCCTGCCCGCGTCTACAGCTGCGGCATGAGCAATGGCGGATTCATGAGCTACCGACTAGCGTGCGACCTCGAGTCCAGGATCGCCGCCATCGCATCGGTGACCGGCAGCATGACCACGCTGCAAGTCAACAATTGCCAGGCCAGCCGACCAATTCCCGCCTTGGAAATACATGGCACGAACGATGCCACTGTGCCCTACACCGCCTCTGCAGGCATTATCAGCATAGACAGCCTCTTGAGCTACTGGCGGCTCCAAAATGGCTGCACCGCGCCGCCAGTCTACGACACATTGCCTGACCTCGTGCAGGAATCCAGCACGGTGACCACCCAATGGTACGCCGGCTGCACCGACAACGTCGAGGTGGCACACTACAAAATTGAAAATGGCGGGCATACCTGGCCCGGCGCGATCTTCCAGATACCTGGATTGGTCACCAACAGGGACATCGACGCCAGCGTCGAAATCTGGAAGTTTTTTTACCGCTTCGTACACCCCAACCCCTTGCTCACTGCCGTGACTGCCCAGGCACCCTCGATAAAGCCGCAGGTTGCGCCACAGCCCAGCCATGGCCAAATCCACGTGCAGCACCTGCAAGCGGGTGCCCGCCTGACCTTGCGCAACCTGAACGGCCAGGAAATCGGGAGCTGGGTCTCGGAAAAAGCTGAATTTGCAATCGATGTACATGGCATTTCGACGGGAATCTATTTCCTGCAAGTGCAGCAAATGGACCGCAACGATGTGCTGAAAGTCTTGGTGACGGAGTGATCCGTCTTGCCTACGAAGCAACGATCATTTGAGTGTGTGACAATCTGGTGTTTCGACAAGGCTAATCTTTCGGAATCCAAATACACTTATGCAATTCAAAAACGTTTACGATTGCGCCCTTGCAGGGCTCGGAATTTGGGTGTGTCGCTTTGGCGTAGGGCCTTGCCCTACGCTGACAGATTTCGCCCTTTCAGGGCTATTGGCCTCACCAACAGCCCTGAAAGGGCGAAATCTGTCAGCGATGGGCGAAGCCCATCGTCTAGCGGCACACACCATCAATAGCCCTGAAAGGGCGAGATCCAAACCAGCAGTTTTAGCCTTGTCGAAACACAAGGGGAGCCGGCCGCTGATCAAAGGTCGGGACATGGCAAAGACCTTTGCCTCCAGCGCAAACAGTAGAAATCATCGATTTTGAGCGTCTTTGGGCCAAAGGCCCAGCGCAGGATAGCCCCGTGTGACTTTTGATCCCCGCTTCTGAGCGGGACACGGCGGCGCGGGCCGCGGGGCCAAAATCAGCCCTTCGCAAACAACCGCCAATAAAACCGGGGATTGAGCAAGGTCGTGGCCGTGTTGGAGGAATAGACCAATTCCTCCACTGCCCTGCTGTTGAAGCGATTGAGGGAGGCGTTGAGCAATGAAACCGACAAGCCTGCCATGAGCGGATTGGCAAACAGTGTCTTCATGACCTTGCCGGGGCGCAAGGCGTTTTTCAGCCGTGCCTGCACGGCTGCGTCGTAGCCTTGGGGCGCGAGGCCATGCGCGAGGGCCACGGCCACGCGCTCGGCGGCGATGCCGCCGCTGATCATCGCATGGCCGATGCCGTTGGCATTGGTGGCGTCGGTGAGGCCGGCGGCGTCACCGATGAGCAGGCAATTTCCAGCACTCAATGGCCGATTGGTCGTGCCAAAAAACAACGTGCAGCCCGAGGCCAGTCCCTCCTCAAAAGCACGTGCAAAGCGCAGGCGCAATTGCGGGTGGGCCTGCAAATAGTGCTGCATTATCTCCGCCAACTTGGGCCGCGTCTTTTGAAAAATGTCGAGGCGCATCACCGCATTCACATTCACGCTGCCATCAGCAAAGGGCGTAATGTACAATCCGCCGGGCATGAACTTGCGGTCAAAAAGGTAGAATTCAGAAAGATTGGATTGCGGATGTGGCGCCGAGGATTGGAAATACATGCGCATGCCGACTGCGCTGTGCTGGGGCTGGATATTGTGGTCGGGCACGAGCTCACGCACAAGCGGTGAATTTGCACCCGTGGCCATCAACAAATATTGCGTTTGCACCTCCCCCGTCGAGGTCTGGATGTCGTAAACCTGGTGCCCCCGGCGGGTCACCGATTGCACTGCACAATCCTGTCGAATCTCAATCAGCGGATCCAGGCTTGCCTTGCGAAACAAGAAATCATCAAAATCCAATCGCCGTGCCGAGATGCAAGAAGGCAAATCCAAGCGTCTGTTGGCAGGGGAATTGAATGGCATCACAAACCCTGCCTTGTGCGCTGATCCAAAGGCCGTCGCCTCCAATGCCATTGTCCAAGGCTGCTGCAACAGGTCCTGCACCAGGGCAGGATCGAGCGCATGCATGGCCCGCAACACGTTGGAGGTGAGGATGTCGCCGCAGACTTTTTGTCGGGGGAAGCTGGACTTTTCCAAGACCAGCGAACGAATGCCCAATTGCGCCAGCCGCATGGCAGCATACAAGCCGCCAGGGCCCGCGCCGATGATGCATATCTGGGTCTCGGTGGACATGGTGGAAAGATACTGGATTTTTTGATGGGTCGGGAATGAAAAACGTGGCCGATTGGGCGGATGTGTGGGGCGACATCGGCTGTGATCGTTTTGGGGGTCGTTTGTGTAGATGGCCAAGGTGCCCCCCCTCTGGGGCCGGTGTTCTTTTGGTTGCGTTTTTTTCCACACGTTGGAGTCTGCTGGAGTCCCTTGCTGGCCCGCAAGCCCGACTCCCGCGCCTTGCGGTACACGGCAGCGGAGTCGCACGTACACAACCAATTTGTATCACAACCACACAATTATCGCCGAATCCAAGCGATCCCCCACCGCGCATGGCAGGTTTCGAAAATGGAAGCCTCCACCAACGCCCCCCCTACAAATCCAAGAAGTCCTGCTGCGCCTGCTGCAAAAAGGCCTTTCCTTCCACCAAAATGCTGTCCTTGCACCATTGCTCCGGCCAATGTTCCTCCATCAGCCCCTCGTTGCGAAAATCCTGGACATAATCTCCATTGGGCCGCAGCCACCCAAAGCCCGTCGGGTAGACATAATATGCAAATTGCGGACAATCGTGCTGCAGCATGTTTTTGCTCCAATGAAATGCACCGGCATCCATCCCCAACTGTGGCAAGATCGTGCCTGCAAAATCCAATTGCGACACTATGCGGTCGATGCGCAGACCCCGATATTGCGGCTTGAGGGCACCCCCAGAAAGCATCATCCCGATGTGGTAGCGGCCCGATTCCAGGAGTCTCCATGACTTAACACTGCTTTGGCTATGGTCTGGGATCGTGACAAGCAGCGTGTTTTCCCAGTGCCCATTCGCCTTGAGTTCTCGCACAAAACTCCCAAAAGTGCTGTCTGAATAATACGCGGCATGCGCCAAACTGCTGCGCAACCCGTCGTATTTCAAGCCTGTTTTTCCCGGAACGTCAAACGGTACATGCGTGCTGAGCGTGAAGAGAATGCGGCACCAAGGCCCGCTGTCGTGAGGCAATTCATAGGCCAATTTCCTGAACATAAAGCCATCATGCATTCCCAGCCTGCCCGACTCCGAGGAAGAGGGCAACTGATCCTCGTCGATCACCGCATCCACGCCTTGGTCGATGATGTAGCCCTTGATGTTGCCATAACTGCTCTGCCCACCATAATAATATTGGACGGAATAACCAGCTTGCTTGAGCATACGCAATACCGAGGGCAGCCTACGGTATTTGTCGGGCTGTGTGATGAGATTGGCCTGGGGCAATGCTGGGAATCCCGACAAAATCGACAAATGCCCCACGTCGGAGGTCCAGCCGGGCGAATACATGTTGGTAAACAGCAGTGACTCGGGAGCAAGCTTGTCAAACTCGCGCGACAGGGCAGCCATG
>JANMIM010000413.1:0-1370 GCA_031375795.1 Bacteroidota bacterium | reverse complement strand
CCACCGCTTCAAAAATCCCCCCCTCAAATCAACGGTAACTTATGCCCAGGAAACGCCACCTTGTCGTAAATCGCAGCGAGCGAAACCGCGATGCCCAAGGACTCCAACTGAATCGACGCTTCCAAGCCCCGGTAGCTTGTCACGCTCCAGCCGCCGGTTTCGATCCTGCGGAGGATATTGATCATTGGTGAAAACTGATCCACCAGGACATATTCCATCAGGCTTGGAATCTGTTGGTACTTAAAAAATTTGACGCCAAAGTCCCGAATCGCCGTCGACTCTGAAAGGACCTCAACAATGATGATCGGTTTTTGGACCATCTCGTTTTCGATCCGCGATTCCTCAGATTCGCCGCAAACGACCGAAAGATCGGGGTAGAGGTAGGCGTCTTCGGTGGTGAGTTGCACCTTGACGTCACCGTTGTACACATTGCAAGATTTGCCGCGCAAAGCCACGATCAACTCGGTTGCAAGATTGAGCGGAATCTGTCCATGTCCCTTGGTTCCGCCGGTCCTATCGAAGATCATGCCATCATGGTACTCAGCTCTGCCTTCGATCGATTTCTCGTAGCGCAGGTACTCCTCTGGTGTCACATAAGGTGCTTTTCTGACAGGATCCATTGTGTAAAGATGAAGAAATCGCCCCGTTTCAGCAAGTGAATTTTGGAACTGGGGCCGCTCACCCCCTCCGCCACAAAATCCAGCCACAAACCATCAACACCACCGCAATCAGTCCAAACGCCACATGAAACCCATTGAAGACCCGCAGCATCCCGACTTGGATGCCGATCCAGCCGAGGAGGATGACGCCTTGGGCGGCGATGAGGTGCCCTTGGTATTTGAATTTCAGGATGCTGGCAATCGCGACCACAAAGTTGAAGAGGCCGTTGCAAACGAGCAAAATGATGCCGGGAATGAGGAAACTCGTGAAGGGTGAGTGGTGCAGCAGCTCAGTGGTTTGGCCCATCGAGGCGCCGCTGGGGTCCGTGATGTAATTGTAAGCTGCTGGCAGCGCCCCGATGCCGACAAACAACAGGAGTACGATGGCCACGATGCGGGCAATGCGGGCGCTGCGTGGCGGGGTGATTGCATTTGAGGCTGCGATTTCCATCTGCTCTATTTCTGAGTGTTGAAGCAATGATAATTGTCGGCAAGTTTGCAGGCTCAGGCTCCGCTGGAAATGACAGCCGCCATCTTGGAGATTGATGAAGATCAGGTTGCTGCTGCCCTGGGATGAGGCTTCAATGATCCACTGGCGAGCCTGGCATGTCGCTCGCATATTGTGCTGCGTAGCTCACCGTGCCTTGGCGTGCAGTGGATGCTCGATTGGACTTTGATTTGGGTTTTCCAAAAAAAAGATAAATATTTATT
>JANMIM010000410.1:0-1515 GCA_031375795.1 Bacteroidota bacterium | reverse complement strand
CACCAAGGACCTTTTCATCCACTTTCGCTTGCGCGGGGGCAGCTCGATCAGCCAGCAGTTGGCGCGCAACCTCTACAACCAGGTGGGGCGCGAGAACTCGCCTGTGCGCAAGGTGAAGGAGGCGATCGTGGCGGTGATCTTGGAATCGCGTTTCACCAAGGATGAGATCTTGGCGGCCTACCTCAATACCACGAGCTTCTACGGCAACTCATTTGGCATCGAAAACGGCGCCCAGACCTTGTTTTCCAAGCCTACCCGGGATTTGGAGCTGCATGAGGCGGCGCTGCTGATCGGTTTGTTGAAGGGGCCGGGCTACTACAATCCACGCCGGTATCCAGACCGCGCCATCAACCGCCGCAACACGGTGATCGAGCAGATGGAGAAATACGACTTCGTGACCGAAAACGAAGCCAAGAAGGCCAAGGCCAAGGATTTGGAGCTCAAATATCGCGCTGGCGGCACCAGCACGGCCATGGCAGGCTACTTCAAGGATCAGGTCAAGGCGGAGTTGAATGCTTGGAAGGCGACTTATGAGAAGGAGGTCGACCTGTACAAGGACGGTCTGCGTGTGTACACGACCCTGGACTCACGCATGCAAGGCTATGCCGAGCGTGCGGTGACCGAGCACTTGAGCCAGTTACAGGTGACATTCGACAAGGAAATGAAGCGCGGCAAGGATCCATTTGTGGAGAACCCGACGATCCTGCCGACCGAAATGAAGCGTTCCTGGCGCTGGAAATCGTCTGAGGCGGCGGGCATGACCGATGCGGAGATCAAGGAATCGTTCAATGAGAAGACGCAGATGCGGCTATTTACTTGGGACAAGGGGATGGTGGACACGGTGATGTCGCCCTTGGACTCGATCAAGTATTCGATCCAGTTTTTGCAGACCGGCTTCATGAGCATGGATCCCAAGTCTGGCGAGATCAAGGCCTGGGTCGGCGGCATCGGCTATGACGCCTTCAAATATGACCACGTGCGGCAAGGCAAGCGCCAAGTCGGCTCCACGTTCAAGCCGTTTGTGTACACGGCATTGTTTGAGAGCGGCCTCGGCACACCTTGCGACAAGGTCTTGGACGCTCCGATCGCCATCGACCTGCCCAATGGGCAGCAGTGGCGGCCGCAAAACTCTGGCGGTGGCGACATGGGCCTGATCACTTATTACGAGGGATTGGCCCGCTCCATCAACAAGGCCACGGCGTCGGCGATGAAAAAGGTGGGTCCCGAGGCGGTCTGTCGCGTCGCCAAGAAACTGGGCATCGAGAGTTCGCTGGAGTGTGTGTATGCGCTCGCGCTTGGCACGAGCGACGTGAGCGTGTATGAGATGGTCGGGGCCTACAGCGCCCTTACCAACTACGGCACCTATACCAAGCCCTACATCATCAAGCGCATCGAGGACAAAAACGGCAACGTCCTCTACGAGCACAAGCCCGAGTCGCGCGAGGGCGTGAGTCCCAACACGGCTTTTTCGGTGATCCGCATGATGCAAGGCGTCGTCGACCACCTTGGTGGCAC
>JANMIM010001046.1:0-1921 GCA_031375795.1 Bacteroidota bacterium | reverse complement strand
GGTACTCGCCTTGATCGGTGCGGTATTCCAGCTGCTGCACAAATGCGATGACCAAACCGAGGGTGCCCTGACGGTCGAGTCCAGAGGCCTCGCCGAGGCATTCGAGCTTCTGCACGAAGTCTGGCAGAAAGCTGTGGCGCTGGTTTTCAAAGGCATACACCGCGTAGTTGTGAAACACGCGGGGCTTTTCCTGGTAGAAGTGGTAGGTCTCCCAAGGAATTTGATATTCCATCACATATTCGCAGCCCTCAAACTCCCAATGGTAGGTGCGGGTAAATACATCTGAGGAAGCCACCCGCGCCGCCGAGGCGTGTGAAACCAGCCCACAGCACAATCCGACGACAGTCAACAAACTGCGCAGCAAGCCTTTTCCATATTTCAACAAAGTGTCCATTTTTACCTCCATCGTCAATTCAAATCCCATCTCGGCAGCCCTGAAGGTTGCCGCAGAAAACCAAGCCTTAGCAGGAGGAGTGGCGTTTGATCATGTGTACGTGAAAACGCCAGAGAAAATTGCTCCGAATTCCGAAATAAATCGGGCGCGTTAGAAAATCGTAAATATTTTGGACAATCGGCAGGCGATCTCCTCGCTCCCGAGACGGGCAGATGGCGGGAAGCCTGCCTTGCTCGGTGCAATTTCCGGGGCCTGAGCCGGAGGCCGAAAACTCCGAAACCGAGCCTGCACGGGCCATGCGGGGAAGTCCATCGCAAACATTCGCAAACAAAACAGGGGACACAACCATTTTTCATCCAGTTTTTTTGCTCTATATTTGGCCCCATGTCCCAATACTTGGTCATCATACCGACCTACAATGAAAAGGACAATGTGGAGCTGATGGTTCGTAAGGTATTTGACCTCGCCAAGCCATTTCACATCCTCATTGTCGATGACGGCTCGCCCGATGGCACGGCTACCATCGTGAAGGGACTCCAACAGGAATTTCCGGGCAGATTGCACATCGAGGAGCGTGCTGGCAAGCAGGGTCTCGGTACGGCCTATGTCCATGGCTTCAAATGGGGCATGGCCCATGGCTACGAATTCCTGTTTGAGATGGATTGTGATTTCAGCCACAATCCCGACGACCTGCCCCGGCTCTTGGCTGCCTGCGAGGACGAGGGCTACGACCTCGCCGTCGGCTCGCGCTATACCAAGGGCGGTGGCATCGAAAACTGGCCTCGGGGGCGCGTGCTCATGAGCAAGTATGCGAGCGTGTATGTGCGCATCGTCACGTGGATGCCCGTGCGCGACACGACCGCCGGGTTCAAGTGCTTTCGCAAGGCCGTGTTGGAGCAAATCCTACGCGAACCGCCACGCTTTGTCGGCTACGCCTTCCAGATCGAAATGAAATTTCGCACCTGGAAATATGGCTTCAAGATCAAGGAAGTGCCCATCATATTCACCGACCGCAAGCGCGGCGAGAGCAAAATGAGCGGCTCCATCTTCAACGAGGCCTTTTTTGGCGTCCTCAAGATCAAGTGGAGCTCCATGTTCAAGAAGTGGACGCGGGCCTGAGCCGGGCATCCAATGCACGAGGGCCTAGCCCTGATCATTTCCGCAGCACATACACATCAAAAATTTCCTCAAAATGTCGCTTTTCCATCTGCGGGAACCGGGCTTGCAGGCCCGCGAGGATGCCGTTTTCTGGAAATGCGGATTGGGCGTCGGCGTCCAGGAATACAACCATCGGGCTGGCATTTAAAATAGTCTCGGGAATGTCCTGGAAGCCGTTGACGGCATAGATGCGGCGCCCGCGCATGACCTCCGCGAAGTTGCCGTAGGCCTGAAAGGTCTTGAGGTCGTCGTGAAAGGCAAATGTCTTGTCGAAATAATCGGGGCAGATGACCAGTGGCGTCTCCGGCGTGCGTACAGATTGGATGTAGGCGACGAGGCCCTTTGTGTCGCGGTGGTTGCTGGGATTGA
>JANMIM010000409.1:0-3482 GCA_031375795.1 Bacteroidota bacterium | reverse complement strand
GTGCCACCAAGTAGATCAGTAAGATCAAGCTATGTCTGACGAGCAGGTTCATTGGGTGGGTTTGTTTTGCTCCAGGGAATCGATCTCGGCGCGGTGGCTGTGCTGCACAAGGTACACATTGTTCAAGCCCCTGAAATTGGTGGAAAGCTTCACGCGGATCTGGAAGAAACCGTCCTGGGAGTCGGTATTGAAGTTGAGCACGGTGCCGATCATGTAATTGCCAGGGAAGACGGTACTATAGCCCGAGGTCACGACCGTGTCACCGATCTCGATGATGCTGGTCTGGGGGATGAAGTCCAGCCAGGCATAGCTCGCATCCTTGCCCTCCCATCGCATCGTGCCGACGTTGGAGTTGCGCAAGAGCTTGGCTCCAGTGCGGAATTTTTTGTTCAACACGCTCAGGGCCAGGGCATAATTGGCGCTCACCTCCACGACCTGCCCGGCGATGCCCTCGGGGGAAATGATGCCCATGTCCACGGTGACCCCGTGGTTTCTGCCCTTGTTCAGCGTGATGTAGTTGTAGTTGAGGTCCACACTGTTGTTCACAGCGACAGCCGGAATGAATTGGTAGGAGGACACGGGCATGAGCGAGTCGGGCAGTTCCAAGCGCGTGAGCTCCTGCATGGCGCAGGAATCCTTGGCGATGGAATCTGCGACAACCAAGTAATTGAGGTTTTTGGGAATGCGGTGAAACACCGCGTTCAGCGAGTCTTGCAGCAGCAAGATGTGGCTCTGCAGCTCCGCCCCGCGGCTCTTGAGCTTTTCATTTTCCGATTGCAGATAGAAATATCCAAACACGGAGGCTTTGGTTTCGGCCAATGAGCCCGAAACCTCTAGCAGTAGGCCTTGGGAAATTTCATGCTGCGGCTTGTTCACGGTGATGATCACGAGGAGCGCGACCAATTCCAGAAAAAGGAACAGTAGGAAATTGCCAAACCGGCCCAAAAACCGGAGAATTCGCCACATACACTTGAGAATTTCCCGAGGAAACCCTTAGGCCATCATTGCAAGCACCGCTGCCGCGCAGCGAGGGATTCATAGGCAAAACTGGAAGCGAAACCTCCCAAGCCTGCACCACGAGCGGTCTGCAAGACGACAATCAGGTCATCAAAAACTTAAAGGTACCTGTATTCTTGAGCGCAATCCCCGAGCCCTTGACCACCGCGCGCAGTGGATCGTCGGCAATGTGGATCGGCAATTTGGTCTTTTCACCGAGGCGAATGTCGAGGCCACGGAGAAGCGCCCCGCCACCTGTGATGTGAATGCCACGGTCATAGATGTCGGCAGAGAGTTCCGGAGGCGTGAATTCCAGCGCCTTGAGGATGGCTTCCTCGATCTTGGCGATCGACTTGTTGAGGGCATGGGCGATCTCGCGGTAGCTGATCGAGATCGTCTTGGGGATGCCGGTCATCAAGTCCTTGCCCCTGATCTCGATGTCTGCCGGTGGATTGTCGAGCTCGGGCAGTGCCGCGCCGACCTCGATCTTGATGCGCTCGGCAGAGCGCTCACCGATGAGCAGGTTGTGCTGACGGCGCATGTAGTCGAGGATGTCTCCATTGAATTCATCCCCGGCGATGCGAATGCTCTGATCGCTCACGATGCCCGAAAGCGCGATCACCGCAATCTCGGTCGTGCCACCACCGATGTCCACGATCATGTGGCCCACCGGCTCCTGCACGTTGATGCCGATACCGATCGCAGCCGCCATCGGCTCAGGGATCAGGTACACCTCCTTGGCCCCGGCATGCTCTGCCGAGTCACGCACAGCGCGCTTCTCCACCTCGGTGATGCCGCTCGGAATGCAGATCACCATCTTGTGGTTGCTCGGCATGAGGCGACGGCCCGGGTGGATCATTTTGATCATGCCCCTGATCATGTGCTCGGCGACCGTGAAGTCGGCGATCACACCGTCTCGCAGGGGGCGCACGGTCTTGATGTTCTCGTGCGTTTTTTCGTGCATCTGCTGTGCCTCCTTGCCGATCGCAATCACTTTGCCGGTGATGCGATCCAGAGCCACGATGGACGGTTCATCGACGACGATCTCATCATTGTGCATGATGAGCGTGTTGGCGGTGCCAAGGTCGATGGCAATTTCGGATGTAAAGAAGTTAAACAAGCCCATAATAAGATCCCGCTTCCAGTATATTAATGCTTAAAGTGTCGGTACTTGGTAAATATCAAGCACATGTTGTGCTGCTCACAAAAGTCGATGGTTTCCTGGTCCTTCATCGAGCCACCAGGTTCGGCCAGCACCTCGATGCCAGCCTTGAGCGCCAGCTCCGCGCTGTCTGCAAATGGAAAGAAGGCATCGGAGTACAACACCGATCCCTTGAGGTCAAAACCCCTCTCCTGCGCCTTGGCGATGCTCTGCTTGAGCGCATCCACCCGCGAGGTCTGACCCACACCGCTGCCGATCAACTGCTGTTGCTTCACGATGGCGATGGCATTTGACTTGAGATGTTTTCCAATTTTCTCCCCAAACACAATGTCAGCAAGCTCATTTTCAGCAACTTGCCGCTTGGATTTGGCCTCATATACGCTGGAATCGGGCAAAAGGTTGTCCTTGGCCTGGTACAGCAGCCCATTCACGGCGGTGCGCACCGTGACGGTGGGGAGGGTATGTGATTTGAGCCGCAGCAGGATGCGGTTCTTTTTTTGTTGCAAGATGCCCAGCGCAGCCTGCGTGAAGCCCTCGGCGATGAGCACTTCAAAGAAAATCTCCTGGATGGCGGCCGCCACATCGGCATCGACCACGCCATTGCAGATGATGATGCCGCCAAATGCCGAAACCGGATCGCAGGCGAGTGCGCGTTCCCAAGCCTCCAACAGCGTGGCACCCGTGGCGACCCCGCAAGGATTGGTGTGCTTGAAGATCGCAAAGCAGGGCAGGCCAGATTGGAAGTCGGCCATGAGGTTCAGCGCGGCGTCGATGTCCAGCAGGTTGTTGTAGCTCAATGCCTTGCCGTGCAACTGCTCAAACTGCGCGTCCAAGTCACCAAAGAAGGTGGCCTTTTGATGCGGGTTCTCGCCGTAGCGCAATTCCTGGCTGTGCTGGATCGAGGCCTTGTAGCTGCGCGGCTCGCCGGCCATGTAGGCATAGATCTGGCTGTCGTAGTGGCTCGAGACATCAAATGACTCGGCTGCGAAGTATTTGCGCTGGGCCAGGGTGAATGCGCCCGCCTGTGCCACGAGCATTTCGTGAAATGCCGCGTAGTGGGCCCGGGAGGGTAGGCAGAGTACGTCCTTGAAATTCTTGGCTGCGGCGCGAATGAGGGAAATGCCGCCAATGTCGATTTTCTCGATCACCACGGCCTCCTCGGCACCCGATGCCACGGTGTCCTCAAAGGGGTAGAGGTCCACGATCACCAAGTCGATCGCAGGGATGCCATATTCCTGCATGGTGGCCACGTCGCCCGCGTCTGCACGCCGGGCGAGGATGCCGCCGAATACCTTGGGATGCAGCGTCTTGACACGGCCGCCCA
>JANMIM010001039.1:0-9947 GCA_031375795.1 Bacteroidota bacterium | reverse complement strand
TTTGAGGAGAGCCAGAAATTCCTGCACCTCAAGGCGGGCGACTACTCCTTTGTGCGGCAGGATTACAACCGTCTGGAGCAAAAGATCACGGTGGGTCTCTTGCGGCACGAATTTGATTACCAGGTGCATGTGAAGGATATTTTGCCCGGCGACACAACGGTGTGGCGCCATACCTACACGGTCCATTGCTATGAAGGTCCCGGCAATCCCAGGTTGCAGGCGATTACGATTCCCCTGCTGCGCGACAATGTCCCTGCCAACCTGCCGCCCGGCCCGCGCTATATTGTGCTGGATTTCCAAGAAAGTTATGGCAAGGTCGCGATGTACGACCCTGCCATTACTGTCTTGCGGCAGCGACCATAATATGTAGGTCGCTCCTTCATTTTCACTTCACAATCTCAATGCGCGATCACGACTTTGTGCGTGGTGCTGTGATTGCCATGCGCCAGCCGTAGCATGTACAGACCGCTCGGCAAGTCGTGTGTCCCGACTTTCAGCTCCGATTGCCCAGCCAGCAACGTTCCGCTCCAAACCATCTGTCCCTGAAGGTTTTGCAGGGTCACGGGCGCGGCATGCGGCAGTGCGGCGGCAAGGCTCAGCGTGAAGTCGCCACCATTGGGATTGGGGTAAACCTGGCTGCCAAGTGGCGCGCCCGCCTGCGCTTGGGGCGATGACATCACCAGCGACAGGCAGCTGCGGTCGAGCGTCCCCTGCCACCAAGCTTTGACCGTGGCGGCATCTGCCTTGAGCTTGCATACGCTGCCCAGGTTGTCGGTCACATAGGCGCGTGAATACAACAGCGCATAGTCCACGGCGATCGGCACGCCTTTGGTAAATGTGAGCGGCCCGATATTTTGCAGCAGCCTGCGGTCAAAAGGTGTGTTTCCGGCAGAGGCTTCCGACCATCCCACCTGGCCTCCACCACAAAATCCTGGATCACCGCTGTAGATGTAATTGGTATTGGGGCCTGCCGCCGTTGCTGGCATGCCATTGAGGCCATTGTTCACCAAGTGGCTGCCGTCTTTCCAGCGATTGGTGATGTAGTGATAATAATCGTCTGCCGTCTGTGGATTGCCCCGCGGCGAGAAATCGTTGTCATAGGACATCATGCCGTTCATGCCGCCAACTTGGCCGTTAGGCAAAATGAGCGAGCCAAATGCTGGCGGATTCAATCCGTATCCGGTACTGGTCTCGTCATTGGCATCACCGTTGTACACAAATCCCAATCCCAAGCTGGAATCGCTGCCTACGTAGTCATCGGTATAATTGCCCAAGTCCATGTCGTGCCACATGCCCATGTAGAGGTCATGCAAATCCAAGTCGCCATGGTTGCTGAGCTCGACGTGGTAAAACGTGGCATAATCCAATGTGGTATCTGGGCAGGGCGAGACGCTGCAATCAAATGCATAGGCCAAATTTTTCACCTGCACTTTTAGCGGCGTGCCGCCCGACTCACTATGGACGCCGTCGTCGTTGTACACCCACCAAGCAGCGATGTCCCCTGGAAAGCAAGGATAGTCGCCGTCGTTCAGCGGGTCATACGCGCCGTCGTTGTCGAGGTCGCGATAGGGGGCTAATTGGGCATCTTCGCCTTCGAATACATTGCCATTGCCTGGCCAGGTCTTGATGTCAGGATAGTTCGCAAAGTTCAGGGTCTGGTTGGCGAAGTCAAGCTGGAATTGCTGCACCTGTGCGCGGGTGACCTTCCAGACTTTTTGCCAGCGTTGCCCTCTGATGTCGCCGTTGATTGGATCCACCAGCACGTAGTCCTTTGCATTGGTCAATCCAGCGACGAGCGTCGTGCCATTGTAGGCGATCGGCAAAGTCACCGTAGGATTGGTGAGCTGGCGGGTGGCTCCGGTCAGATAGTTCAGGAAGTAAATGTCATTTTTCCCGTTGCCAGGATCGCCCTCTGTGACCAAAAGTTCTTGGTTTCCAGCCATGGTTACCGTGTGGTACCGCATGGGATAGGGCAATGATGGTCCAGCGCTGATCGTGTTGGTGGTCGGATTGTAGAGGTCGCTGGCGGCGACGGTATTGGAACCACCCGTCACGAGCACTTCGCCCGTGGGCAGCAGCGTGAGTTCGGCATTGTTGCGGCTCGTGCTCAGGTTGGGGCCGACAGACCAGGAGTCTAGCAGCGGGTCATAGATTTCGGTGACGGTGCCGCCGACCATCAAGACCTTGCCGCTGGGGAGGGTGATCACCGCAGAATAAATGCCGGGGCTTACGGGAGGAGAGGCAGGTACAAAATCGGTCCCCGTTTGGGGATCGTAGATCTCCCAGAAGCTGGGACTCGCGATGAAGACCTTGTTGTTTTGCAGCAATGTGGTGGCAGGATAACGGTTGCCATGGATGAGCGTATCGATCGGCGGCATTGGGAATCCCGCCGTGTCCCAGACAATGGCCAGCGATGCCGTGAGCGACGAAGGGCGCCAAGACATCATCAGCACATCGCCGTCGGGCAACTCCATCGCCTCGACCATTTCATAATCGCTGGGCAGGGTGCGTGAAATGCTGGTCTGCGTCTGCGGGTCATAGACGATAAATCCGCCATTGTAGACCGTGAGCAGCTTGCCGCTGCCCAAGATCAGCATGCCGTGGTCGGGTGCGTCGGTGGGCGTGGAGAATGCGATGCCGCAATTGTAGGCACCGCTTTGACGGTAGGGTCCTGAATAATAATCAAGGCCACTTTGACGATACGTCGAGGCAGCTTGGTGCAAGGCCCCCGTGCTGTCAAGGCCGCCGATCCAGACCGAGGAGGCAAACATGGTGTTTCGCCCCGAGCCGCGCGGCACCTCGTATGCAGGCGCATCCACGAGGTTCCAAAACGCCTCAGCGCCACTGTTGATGCGCACGGAGGTCTTGTTGCCAGCCAATACCTCATAGGTGACGGCGGTGCACTGGGCCCGCAAACCAGGCGTGATGCCCCAGGCGATCAGCAGCCCAAGTGCAAATTGTTGGATTAATTTTTTGTACATGACTTTGTAGATGAAAATAGTAATACAAGGCCTCTCGAAGGGATGACCCTTGGAGGTGGAATGTGTACCAAATGATTTGCAAAACGTATGAGGTTCGACGCCTAAGCGCTAGCTAGGCGGCGAGAGATAAAGCATTGAGAAATACAAGCTGGTGCTATTCCAGCATCAGCCTTTGCACCTGCACGTCACCTGCACCCGACAACCGCAGCAGGTAGATACCCGCAGGCAAGTCTGGCAGCGACAACCGGCAATGTGACTCACCCGGCGCGAGGTCCTTGCGCTGAAGCAATCTGCCCTGCAAGTCGATCAGCTCCAGTGCCGAGCCCTCGCCAAATGTCTCGCTCCAGTCCACTTCCACATACCCCAATCCCGAGGGGTTTGGGTAGGCACGAAAACGCACGGGTTGCGCAGACTCGTCGCGCGACACGACGGTATTGAAGCAGCCGCGATCGAGCTGATTTTGCCACCAGTTTTGAATCGTCGCAGTGGCCGTCTTGAGTGCACAGACGCTTTGAAGGTTGCTGCTACCACGCGCATACACAAAAGACAAATCCAGTTGCGTCTTCTCGCCCGGCTGCAGATCCAAGGGACCGAAAGATTGCAAAATTCGGCGATAACCGGCGACACTGTTGGCCGTCACTTCTGACCAGCCGGTCATCGGGCCGCCGCAAAATCCTTGCGTCGACGGGAACATGAAATTCGTATTGGTGCCAGGGGCCGTCCCAGAATAGCCATTGAGGCCATTGTCCACAAGGTGCAGGCCATCCCTGAACGTCATGTTGAGATAATTGTAAAACTCAGTTGGGGTCTCGGGAACTGAATTGTAAGTGCCGACAAGGTTGTCGTAAAAGATAACGCCATTCATGCTGTCTATCAGGCTGTTGGGCACCAATGCCGCTCCCCAAGCTGGAGGCCGTGCCCCGTAGACAGAATCGTTGTCGTCTGAGTTGTAGGCGATCGCCATGTTGAGCACGGTGTCGCAGGCGATATAATCATCGGTAAAATCACCGACATCGGCATCCTGAAGGTTTCCAATATAGACACCGTGGTAGGCGGTGTCGCTGTGGTTGGTGATCTCCAAGTGCAAGAAGGTCGTGTAATCCAGGCTGGTGTCTGGGCAGGTGGTTTGGCTGCAATCAAATGAATAGGCCATTGCCTCGACTTGCAGACCCAGTGGAATGCTGTTGGTTTCGGTATGAGGCCCTTGATCGTTGAACACCCACCACAATGCTTGATCCCCGGTGATGCAGGGGTAGTCACCATCACCGCCCGGGCGGTATAGCCCGTCATTGTTGACATCCACAAATGGTGCAAGGTTCCTGTCCTCCCCCAGCCCCTCATCTCCATGGGCAGGCCAGGTCTCGATGTGGGGGTATCGGGCAAAATCAACCGTATTTGCAAGAAAATCTGCCTTGAATTGATCGATCTCCGCACGCGAGACCTTCCAGATGTATTGCCAGCGGTCATCGTCTTGGATCTTGGTGGTCAGATCCATTTTTTGCAGGCGCTTGTTGTCGTGGGTTTCAAACAATACGGTTGTTGAATCCAACAAAAATGACCGCGGCCCGCCGATTTGTACTTGAACGTCCTCCCTATTTCCATTGTAGATGTTGAATTTGAACAGTTTGGCAGAATTTGTTGCCGTATTTTCCAATCCGATCAAGACATTTTCACTGTCGAGTACACTGACCGAATGCAGGTTGGTCATTTCAGGAAGTGGCGCTCCAGGCAACATGACGTTCAAGGACTGATCATAGATGTCTGTAAGGTTGGAACTGGAGTTTCCACCTGAAATAAAGATCTTGCCATCGGGCATGCGCACGGCAATGGCACGTTGCCGGCCAGTAGACATTGCAGGGCCTTGGTACCAAAAGTTGGTGCTGCCATCGTCGCGGTAATATTGCGTGAAGATCGTGAGGCCTGTGCCTCCGAGACTTGCCCCCCCACCAAAGGTCATGACATCTCCATTGTCCAAGGTGAGCGCATCGTGCTTCATGCGTGAAAACACCATTTCGGGCACTGCAGTGGACAAATTTGTGGTCGGATCAAACACTTCGCACCCAATCACGCCTGCCAGTAGAATATTCCCATCCTGCATCAGGCTGATGCTCGACTCCTTGTGAAACCAATTTAGGATCGGGCCGCCTGTAATGGCATAATTGACCGTGTCCATAAACAAAACAGGATTCTGCGTCGGGTAGACATCATCGCCAAAAAGAAAGATCCTGCCATCTGGAAGCTCGATTGCATCCATCCAAAGACGCGGTGCAGGCAGTGTGCGCACCAGGGTTTGGTGGGTCTGCAAATCATGGATCAGCACCTCATTGGCCGTGAGCACCAGCAATTTGCCATTGCTCAGTCGCTTGATTCCCTTGAAAAAAATGCCCGAGGAAGCCTCAATGGTTGTGGGGCAAGCATAGCCCTGCGGTTGCCGGTAGGGTCCTGTATACCACTCCCAGCCCGATTGGCGATAGGTAGCAGCCGAGACATGGAGCCCTCCCTGTGGATCCAATCCACCCACCCAAAGCGAACTGGCAAATGAGACGTGCTGTCCACTGCCCTTGGGAACTTCATAGGCCGGTAGGGAGACATTGTCCCAAAACCAAGTGCCTCCATTGTTGTATCGGGCGCTCACATTGTTCATGTCCAGAAAGTCGTAGACATTGTCCTTGCATTGTGCAACGACTTGGTCATGAGCCAACTGACCGGCTAATAAACACAGAATGAATATGATTTTCTGCTTCATATCGATGGTTCTACCGAAGAACAATTTTGTTGAAATCAACTATATTTAGAGCCCAATATGCGGCACAAGTGGACGCGACTTGCAAGCGTTTCTTTGAGGTAATCCTCAAGATACTGCCTACCCACCGTCCACCTTTGAATCTTGCAACAGGTACCGCAATCTTCAAATCCCAACCCGTGCCAGCAAAGAACGGTGAGGATGTCAGTCGACAATCAGTCGCTGCACCTGCGCTTCATTCCCATGAATGAAACGTATCAAATACATGCCTGCAGCCAGCGAGGAGGTGCGAAGCCGATGTTGTTTATCACCAACGGGTATCATTTCACGCATGAGGATTCGACCCTGGAGATCAAGCAATTCCACACTTGCATTCTCCTCCAAAATCGCGTCCCAGTCCAATTGCACGTAACCGATGCACGATGGATTGGGGTAAACCTTGAGGCCCTGGCGATCCACGGGTTCCTCGCGCGACACGACGGTATTGAAGCAAGCACGGTCCAATTGGTTTTGCCACCAATTCCTGATGGTCGCGGTCGAGTTGCGGAGATCGCAACCGCTTTGCAGGTTGCTGCTGCCGCGTGCAAAGACATACGACAAGTCCAGTTGGGTCTGCTCGCCAGGCTGCAAGTCAAAGGATTGGGTGGCCATCAAAAACGATCGATCCCCGGGGATATTGCCTGCCGACCCTTCAGACCAACCGACCGATCCGCCACCGCAAAATTGATCGGTCTCGGGATAGATCCAGTCGATTTCTGGCCCCGGGGCTGTGCCCGACCAGCCATCGGAGCCATTGTTGACCATGTGTGATCCATCGGCATAAGTGGCATGGAGGTAGTCGTAAAAATCTTGTGTCGAATTCGGTTGTCCAATGGGCGAGCCAAAGAGGGCGCGGTAGTAGATGTTGCTCGCCATCTGGTCCAGTTTCCCATTGGGTAAGACTGTCACGCCCCATGCGGGTGGATGCGCGCCATAAAATTGGTCGACATCATCGCCATTGTAGGCGATCGCCATTTGGAGGAGGGTGTCGGTGGCAAGATAGTCGTCGGCGTAGCCGCCCAGGTCGAAGTCCACATAGTGCCCTGCCCGCAAGGCATGGTAGGCGGTGTCGCTGTGGTTGGAGACTTCCAAATGCAAAAACGTGGTGTAATCCAAGTTCGTGTCGGGGCATGCCGTGCGACTGCAATCAAAAGCGTAGGCCATTGCCTCCACCTGCACACCCAGGTTGCGCCCCCCGGTCTCCTCGTGCGGCCCTACATCGTTGAATACCCACCACAGCGCCTGGTCACCCACAATGCACGGATAGTCGCCGTCGGTGCTTGGGCGGTAGTATCCGTCCATGTTCACATCCACAAAAGGTGCCAGATTACGGTCCTCTCCCGCTGCCTCGTTGCCATGGGCGGGCCACCTTTCGATCACGGAATATTGATCAAAATCCACTGTCCCAGCTTGGTAGTCAGCGCGGAAGGCATCGATTTGCGTGCGGGAGACCTTCCACACATATTGCCAGCGGTCGTCGTCCTGTACACTGGTGTTGATGTCGATCTTTTGCAAGTGGCGGTTGTCGATCGTGGCCACGAGCACCGAGGTGGAATCCAACAGCAACAGCCTTGGCCGAGCGATCTGCAGGTTCGTAGCCTCAGACGCCCCCGTGTGAATGTTGAATTGGTAAAGTCTAAAGGGCGGATTGGTTTGACTCTGCGCGGCAATGAGCACACGCTCGCTGTCCAACACGATCACCGAATGAAAAAACGTGGCAGCAGGCAAGGGGGCCCCTGGCGTCATCGTGTTGGTGACTGGATCATAGATGTCGGTGCCGTTGGCGAAGTCATTGCCACCAGAAATGAAGTATTTCCCGTCGGGCATGAGGGTCGCGATCGCCCGCTGCCGGCCAGTGGACATGCTGGGGCCTTGGTACCAGAAGTTGGTGAAGCCGTCGTCACGGTAATATTGGGTGGCCAAGGTCAGCCCCGTTCCACCCAGGCCGGATCCACCCCCAAAGGCCATGACATCGCCATTGGGCAGCGTCACGGCATCGTGCCGCTGCCTTGCCAGCCACATGTCGGGTACAGCTGTCGCCAGATTGGTCACCGGATCAAAGACTTCGCAGCCCATCACACCTGCCAGCAACAAGGTGCCGTCCTGCATCAGGCTCACACTGGACTCCTCGTGATACCAGTTGAGGATGGGCCCGCCGGTGATTTGGTAGTTGACGGTGTCCATGAAAAGCACCGGATTCTTGGTCGGGTAGTCGTCGTCCCCAAACAGGAAGATGCGGCCATCTGGCAATTCGAACGCATCCATCCACAAGCGGGTTGCCGGCAACGGGCGCGCGATCGTCTGGTTGGTGCTCAGGTCATGGATGTAAATGTCGGTTTGCGTGAGAATGAGCAATTTGCCGTTGGAGAGTCGCTTGATTCCTTTGAGGAAGACATCGGTGTTGGTCTCGATCGTCGTGGGACATTGATAGGCCAATGGTCGCCGCACCGGACCGGTGTACCATTCCCTTCCATTTTGACGGTAGGTGCTAGCGGCCATGTGGAGCTCGTTTTGTGGATCGAGGCCACCTATCCACAAGGAAGATGCAAAGGCCGCGTGCACACCACTCCCGGCGGGCACCTCGTAGGCCGGGCTCGAGACCAGGTCCCAAAACCAATTCGCACCATTCGAAAACTGGGCCTTCACTTTGTTGCCATCCAAATTTTCGATGGCATTGTCCCAGCATTGCGCATGCAGCGGCTGAGCGACGAGCAAGGCAAGAAACAGGGCAAAAAGTAGTTTTAGACGCATACATGGATAGAATCTGTATGCAATATCGGAATAGTTGCCGATAGCCAATCGCACAAAAAAAGGCTTTTGTGACACACTTTGAATCCCCAGATGGCAGCTAGGAGAACACAAAAAGCCCATGCGGAAGACGATGGCGCCATTCTAGGCGATCCATCAACGAGGCGATTTACAAGCGTATCAAGATTTCGGCGGCTTTTTCCAGCGTTGCATTTTCCTTGGCGAAACAAAACCGCAACACCTTGTTGTCTTCGCCACTGTGGTAGAAGACCGAAACCGGGATCGCCGCCACGCCTTTTTCAGACGTCAACCATTCTGAAAAAGCCCGGTCGCCCTTGTCTGAGATGGCATTGTACCGCATCAGTTGAAAGTAGGTACCGCTGCTGGGGAGGGGCTCAAACCTGCTCTGCCGCATCAGTTGGAGGAAATAGTCGCGCTTTTTCTGGTAGAAATGACGCAGTTCCAAGATGTTTGAACGATCCTTCATGTATTCGGCGATGGCATGCTGAAACGGTGTGGAGGTGCTGAAGGTCACAAATTGATGGATCTTGCGAAACTCCTTGGAGAGATGCTCGGGTGCCACGCAGTAGCCGACTTTCCAGCCGGTGGCGTGAAACGTCTTGCCAAACGAGCTCACCACAAAACTACGCTTGGACAGCTGAGGGTGACGCAGGATGCTCTGATGCTGCTCACCGTCAAATATGATGTGCTCGTAGACCTCGTCGCTCAAGATCATGATGCGGTTGCCATGCACGATTTTGGCGAGTTCCTGAAAGTCGGCCGCACTCAGCGTGGTGCCCGTGGGATTGTGCGGCGTGTTTAGGATGATCATCCTCGTACGTGAATTCACCCGCTTCTTCACGCCCTCCCAATTGATCTTGTAGGAGGGAAATTCCAAAGCCACGTAGATGGGCACCCCACCAAACAGCTCGATCACGGGCACATAGGAATCGTAGCAGGGCTCGAAGACGATGACCTCGTCTCCCTCGCGTACCGTCGCCGCAATGGCGCAAAACAAGGCTTCGGTACCACCGGAGGTCACGGTGACCTCGGTATCGGGATTTACCTCGGCCCCATAAGTCTCCTGTACCAGGCCTGCGATTTGTTGCCGCAAGGCTGGCAGCCCGATCGCAGGAGCATATTGATTGTGACCCCTTTGCATCGCCTCGCTCACCAAGGCAATCATCTTGGGGTCCATGGGAAAATCAGGAAAACCCTGCGAAAGATTGATCGCACCCTTTTCCAAAGCCAGTGCTGACATCACAGAAAAAATAGAGGTCCCCACCGACTGTAACTTGGATTCGATTGCAACTTTAATCATGAGCGCAAAATTCTATATTCCTCTTTATCAACACACTATTTCTAGGATCGGGTTTCTTTTCCAGCGATCGCCCCAATCATTCGAAGCGACAGGCTGTTGTAGAGCGCCACGAAGC
>JANMIM010000984.1:0-3536 GCA_031375795.1 Bacteroidota bacterium | reverse complement strand
AGGGGGTCTCCCCAGATTCGAACTGGGATCTCATCTCCCCGTGAGGGAGAGCGCACTGCCAGAAGGTGGGCGCGATGACGATCGTTCGAGGAGAGTCATAAGTCAAAAAGTGAAGTCATTGCCGATGCAATCGGCAGACATGCCACGTGAGGGCACGGATGCACAGACAAACGGTTTGATCGCGCAGCTCAGTGACTTGCGACGATCATAGATTTCAGGAAATCGTCACTCTCTGTGCGAGGAGATCAGGAGTTTTTCGACGGCGAGCAATTCCCCATTGGCCCGCTTGAGGCTCAGGTAGTAGAGGCCTGTGGGCAAAGCTGAGACATCGATTTGCATTGTTTGCAGACCAGTTGCATCCTTCATGAGCTGACGCTGCCCCATCATATTGGTGATCAGAAGGTTACATTTGCCTGAATTGCTGAGCTTGGGAATCTCAATCGTAACTTTGTCGACAACAGGATTTGGGAATACCCGCAACTTCTGCTCGCTTGCCTGGGGCTCGGTCCCGACAAATTGGCTTCCGCTTGAATCCAATTTGATCACATATACTTTTCGCACACTCCCAGGAGCCAAGTATTTACCACCGATCACGATTGCACCTCCATCAGTTGTTGGTCTGATTTCTGCTGGTGAGGAAAAATCGGTTTCCGCAAATGTGCGCGAACTCAAGGAATCTGCATTTGCATCGAGCTTCATCACCACAATGGCGGGGTATGTGTTGCTGGGCCATTGCGGACGGATATAGCCGGTCAAATAGTAGCCTCCGTTGGCGATTGGGGCGATCATTTTGCCTTCTTCCTTGGAGCGCAAAGACCTGTAGGAAGTTTGCGAAACCATCACACCTGCTGTGTCGTGAAAGCCGATGATGGCCTCGTAATCAACTGCCCCTGTGGCCCCGATGACATAGCCACTATTGGTCTGCAAGACCGTGGTGACAAATGTAAATGTGGGAACATTGTGACTCCAAACGGGCTGCACGACGAAGCCGTTGCATTCCATTTTGGAGATCTTTCCCACCGGCCCCGAGGTATAGATTTCAGAGTACCCAACGAGGATCGTGCTAGGCCCTGCGCGTACGACTTCCGTTCCCCTCCCATAAAAAAGAGACCTCGTAATCAACGAATCTCCGGTTGAAGAAAGAAGCCAAAGCACTGCGTCGCAACAAAGATTTTGTGGATTGCCAGCAAAATTATCGGTGCCAGCCAGGCAAAATGAAGAATCCGCCAGCTGTGTCGCGGCATCAATCCTTGCGTTCAAATTTGATCGATGCCGGAATGTCCAAAGTGAATCTCCATTGGCATCGGTGCGCATCACCCATCCATATCCGGCCGCACTTCCATAGACCAGGAAACCTCCATCATTGGTCGCAATGATGCCCGACGGCTCGCAGTTGGGCACCGTGATCAGCTTGCTCCACATCGAATCACCCAGGTGATTGATTTTGAGGAGAATGACATTGTCTGTAGGGTTTGTCGTGGAACGATGGCCCACCACCATATAGCCGTCGGTCGTCTCAGCGATACCGTCACCCGTTGCGTCGCCCGTGAACGCATATTCACGCTCCCAAAAGACTTGGGCATACATCGGAAGCGCCAACAAAAGCAAGATCAGTGTGGTCAAATAAAATTTTTGAATTTTCATCGTGCTAAAGGTTTCACAATGGAATCTACGGAAAATCAGGCAAATATCAAATATGCCTTTCGGCAATGGGACCAACAAGCAGCAAACGTCGTCATGCCGACCGAAATCAAAGATTCAGCGGTCCCAACATCGTCGGGATGCGCGCACAAGCACCTCCTACCTTGCACCAAAAGTGAAGTAGGAGTGGATATGCAAACTGGTGTGCATTGTGCATCCTGGTCAAGATCGTGACTGATCCGTCCTTGACCGCCCCAAAAGCGAAAGGGTGACAAAGGGGCTTCTGGCAAAGTTCTGGACAAGCAGGCTATTAATTGTAGGGGGTCTCCCCAGATTCGAACTGGGATCTCATCTCCCCGTGAGGGAGAGCGCACTGCCGTTGTGCTATCGCCCCAAGGAGTGGTTGCGGGACCGTATATTGCGGACCGTAGGCCTGCCCATCGTCGCCGCGCAAAGTGGACCAAGTGGCGGGAATCGAACCCGCTCCATCGGTTTGGAAGACCGGAATGCAGCCAAAACACCTCACTTGGGTAAGAAAAATATTGCGCATTCGCGTCCCAAAAAATTGGAATTCGAATGCAAACCATCGTCAAGGTAGTAGGAATCGAACCCACCCTTCCGGCTTGGCTTGCCAGCGTGCCACCACAACACATCACCTTGGAAAAATTGTTTGAAATGATTGGTACGAAGCATTATCAGGGAATGCCTCTGCTCTTGGACAATTCAAAATAGATGAGAGAAGCGCCGACGGGATTCGAACCCGCGATAATCTGATCGAAAGTCAGATGGCTTAGACCACTTGCCGACAGCGCCATTTACAAAACACAAATTCATTTATCTGGAAAATAAAACGCTCCTCACTCCCACTCTGCGCTCTTACTCTGTAATCGTAGCCTCGGTGGGATTCGAACCCACAGCCCATTGATTAAGAATCAATTGCGCTACCCTTGCGCCACGAAGCTAAGTTTTCAATGGAAAATTGACGATGGAAAATGAAATAGAAAGCCACGCAGTCATTTTCCATTCTCCATTTTCCATTAATTTGTGCTTCACCTGGGATTCGAACCCAGAACCTATCCGCCTTGAACGGATCGCATCTGCCAATTGCGCTAGTGAAGCAACATAATTTTCAAATGTGTGGTGCTTCGCCCGGGATTCGAACCCGGAACCTCTTCCCTCTCGAGAAAGTGCATCTGCCAGTTGCGCTAGCGAAGCAATATTTTTGTCGACTATTTGTAGAAGATCCCGCAATTCAAATTTCCAATTGCTTCGTGCTTCGCCCGGGATTCGAACCCGAAACCTTTCCAGTTTAAGTGGAATGCATCTGCCAATTGCGCTACCGAAGCCATTTCTTATGGAAAATTGAGAATCGAAAACGAATCACAAGCCATGCCATGATTTTCCATTCTCCATTCTCCATTAATTCGTGCTTCACCTGGGATTCGAACCCAGAACCTCTCCGTTCTAAGCGGAGCGCATCTGCCAATTGCGCTAGTAAAGCATAAACAACCAACAATAATTCCTCTCAAAAGGTCTTCCCGCATTGCAGAGCCAATCGGCGGCACGAGGCCTATCGCACGGAGGCTAAGCCGAGTGGATGCAATGCGTTGGTACCTGTTTGTTTGAAATTGAAATGGGATTGTGGTCCGGGTGAAAGGAATCGAACCTTCGGCCTCCGCATCCCAAGTGCGGCGCTCTAACATTGAGCTACACCCGGAGAAAAAATATTGTGGCCCCTGATGGATTTGAACCATCGACCTTCGCTTTGTAAGAACGTTGCTCTCAACCGAGCTGAGCTAAGGGGCCAAAAAAGGTCTTCCCGCATTGCAGAGCCCTTCGGCGGCGCGAGGCCTATCGCACGGAGGCTAAGCCGAATGGATGCAATGCGTTGTACC
>JANMIM010000974.1:0-2920 GCA_031375795.1 Bacteroidota bacterium | reverse complement strand
ATCACAGGGCAGCGCAGATGCCGAACCCAAACCTCCATTCGGTGCAGGTGGGGTGAGCGTAGGGTTGGATCCATCCCAAGGGTGGGAAAAACCCAATTGGCCCTGCGTCAGCGAATTGGTTTGCGACAATCCGCCATTGGTGATGTTGTTGGTACCTTGTCCGGAAACTGGGATACCAAGCGTACATGCACCTACAATCGCGAGGCTGGCATCATCCCAGAAGAGTTTGCGGTTGGAAGATGTCGGAGAAACTGCATCCACCGAAAAACCATTGGTGTTGATCTCGGCATCGTAAATCGGCAAATTGGTACGCCCACGGTACAAAACTGCCGAAATATTGACCGAGGTGCCGCCCGACACGGGTGCACCCAATCCATCCAATCCATTCCAGCTAAGGGTATGGGCCCCAGCAGCTAGCCCAAAGCGGTCAAAAAACACGTCTGCAGTCGCAGCCTGATAACCTGGGACTCCATTCAAATCGATCAAAATCGTCACATCGCCTGGCTTGTCGATCGTAAAGGGGATCGTATAGGCTCCAGGGCACCCCGTCACGACCGCCCCAAAAACGGGACCCGTGGCCGCAGCAGAACGGATGTAAATCGTCGGGTCTGGCGCTTGAAGGAAAATGGGATAGCCGGCCAGCAATGGGGGCGTGGAAACGTTGTAGGTTGAAACCCTGTCAGTTGCAAAGTTGCCAGTGTTGGTGACACCATAGTTGGTCATCGCCAAAATGTAGCCCAACGGCTTGAAACCCGTGGTAAAGTCCACCTTGATCACCGAGCTATCGGAGGTGTATCCATAGTAGTCGCCTTCCATCGAGAAGTTGAGTCCAGGAGGAAAGTTGACAGTGACGGGATCGTAGGCGATCAGCGACCATTTTTGGGCATGCAGACGACCTGGTTTTGTGGTGAAGTTGGACTCGGAAACGGTAAAGTCGAAGTAGACACTGAACCACTCGCCGTTGTTGCCAGCCACTTGCGTGGCTCCGGCAGTCGCGCTGCGATAGATTTCAATGTAATAATCCCCGTTCATGGAGGGATTGAATAGCAAGGGCGTGTATCCTGAGGGATTCAATCCGCTCACGTTGGGCCCAGCTACGCCTTGTGCATAGTTGGGAATAAAACCTGCCCCAGCGGTGGGAACCAACGTCGGCCCTGCCACCAATGTCCCCGTGGGATCAAAAATCTTGTAATACCCATTGAGAATCGGCCCGATCGGCGCGATGCGGGTGTACAGGTTCAATCCAAAATAAAGGTCCTCGATCGTGTGGTCCTTGATGTTGAAATACAACCTGTTCTCAACCGCAGCCCCAAAGATCGGACCTGAGTTGGCAACAGGCTGCCCAAACAGCGCCGTTCCGTTTGAGGAACTAGGCATCGCTTGCGCGGTGCCCTCTGCAAGCAAATCTTGATGAAAAGTCGCAGCTAGCAAGGCAACGACCAGCATCCTCATCCAACCAGAGGCATGCAAGAATTTTGGTTTTCTTGACATTCTAATACTTCAATATTTCCGTCCAAAGCCGCAGCCGATGTAGATGCTGCAACATTCCTTTATATGAAATCATTCAAATCAAGCCATTTTCATGCTTACGTAAATTGCTTTTCGACCAATGCCATAAGTTTGGCGACGAATGCATGTTTCCAACGAAAGTCAATCAATGGTGCAAAATGCATGCAAAATTACGTTGATTTTCGCCGAATTCCAATTAAGATTCTGTTAAGTACCCAAAGTTGATCCTTATCATATCGTGGTTCAGCACCATCTATAGGGTTGCATTTTCCCCGTTCTACTTTGTTGGCCATCGCCGGGCACATGACGGATGCCACTTTGTTCTATCGCAAACCTTCAGGCTATTTCCACCAAAATGGGAAAGGACACTCACCTAAAACGGGGTTCATGGGCGAGTCATGTCATCATTCTTCAGGCAACGGTGCCAAAATGGCCTTCGTGTTGGATCAAATTTGATCGATTGCATCGCTCAAATTTCATTTCCAAGGGCCAACGGATGTAAGAAATAATTTCATTTTGTGCCAGTTTGCGATGTTCATTCGATTCATTAATTTCACAAACTCCAAATTCATATTCCTTGCATCAATGACCGTTCCTACAATGAAATTCGGCTTTCCAGACGGAAAAATCTCATTGGCCATCCTGACATTGGAGGATGCGGAAGAATTCTTGGATTTGGCCAAGCGAAGTCTTGCGGATTTGGAGCCTTGGATGCAGCCACCTCTTTCCTTTGAGGCTTTCCGAGACCTTCATGCGCGGTCTCAAATGGCTGATTTCAAGGCGCTCACGGTACGCGAATCTGCCAGCAATGCGCTCCTAGGCATGGTGCAATTGAGCCAGATATTTGGAGGCGCCTTTCAAAGTGCCTACTTGAGCTACTGGGTGGGGGCTGGCCATGGAGGACGTGGTCGTATGCAGGAGGCGCTGCGGCTCACGCTGCACTATGCCTTTGAGGGCTTGGGCTTGCATCGCCTGGAGGCCAATATCCAGCCTGGCAATGCGCGCTCCATAGCGCTGGTATCGCGTCTGGGATTTGTAAAAGAGGGATTTTCAGTGAAGTATTTGAAGGTCCTGGGCGAATGGAAGGACCATGAACGCTGGGCCATCCACCGCGAGATTTGGCCTGAGGATGGGCTTGAGAACGCTGGGCGGCCCGTTTGGAGTGCATGGTGAGCAATTGGACGCAGTGGCCGGCGACACACCGCGACCACCCCATCCAAGCTCCCAAATGACTGAATTCCAAGACAAAGTCTATTATGCTTATCCGTTACTTTACGAGTAGGCAAAATTCCTTGTCATGCTATCTTGGCATGGTCATTAGGTGTTGTTGATTCGGCAGAATATTATTTGGTTTGAGGATGTATCCTCGATCCAGCGGGGACAGGGTTGGGAATAGGCTGTTATTGTCATT
>JANMIM010000960.1:0-4284 GCA_031375795.1 Bacteroidota bacterium | reverse complement strand
CCTCAACGGCGTGCCGATCCCCGGCGCGACTGCCAGCACATATACCGCCACGACCAGCGGCAGCTATACTTTGGAGGTGACCGATATTGCGGGTTGCCATGGCCTATCCGCACCGCTCACGGTGACGGTCGTTGGCATCGCAGCGGCCCATTTTGCTGCGATGGAAGTATTGCCCAATCCTGCCGATGGTGGTTTCCGTTTGAATGTGGCGGAGTCCATTCTTGTGCCTTTGCAAATCGATTTGCAGGATGTATTTGGCAAGAAAATACTGTCGCTACAATTGCCCTACTTGGAGGAACAAATCGAATTTGACGCTTCCAAATGGTCCGCTGCGACCTACTTCCTGCGCGTCGTGAGCGCGGACGGAAGGCATGAGGTTTTCAAGGTCGTCGTGCAGCATTGAGGCATTGATTCTTGATCGATCCGCTGATTGTATTTTTTGCCACGCAGGATTGCGGTGTTTGATTTTGAGCGTTTGGCATATTCAGCATCCACTCCGCTTGCGCTTTGCCTGCAAATTCCCGAACTTCAGCCCATGAAAACCGACTACCCACACCTCGGCAACTACGCAGCACCTGAAAAGCTGCTGAAAATCTACGCCTACCTCAGCACAGAGGCTGCCGGCAGCCTCGACCTTGAAATCCCAACGCAAGGAAATCGGGATTTGATCGACCTCGTCGGCGCCAAGTCTGCCTCGCAATTGGTGCCATTGTTCATGCAAGGCGCAGGCTGCATCGTCGCTGCCTGGAAGCAAGCCGACAGCGAGGACCTCAGCCAATTTCCGATTGTATGGATCGACAGCGAGGGTTCACCGAATGCGGTGTTTGCACGGAATTTTGAGGAATTGCTGGGGATGCTGCATTATTATTTGGGGACACTGTATGATGTGATTTCTACTGCCGTCCGTTTTGCAGAGCGGCCATCGCTCTATGACAGCCCACAGGAGGCGTTTCCTGTCGATCAATTCGCGGCTGATGCTGAGGAGCAATGGGAAGAGGAAGAAGATGAAGCAGCATTTCACGTCTGGCTGGAAACCGAACTGGGCATTCCCGCAGACCGCGCCGCCGTGCAGCATATTGCGGAGGCTTATGACGCAATTCCCAAGTTTCAAGATTGGGTGGCAGGGGCGAAATGAAAATATAGGGAGGGCTTCCGCCCCAGCGGAAACATGCAAGCATAAAAAGAAAGTTTGGCGGGAGCAGGAGCGCGACGAGGCATTTGAAGCCCAGGTGAACCGACATCCCAACTTGTTGCACTTCGAGCGGCTGCATCTGTGGTGGCAGGTGAAAACCGTGCTGCCCGCTGATTGAGAATGCCTGCACAGCGAGCTTTCAAGTCGATTATCCTGCCCAAAAGGAACGAAAACCGTCTAGCTGTCACCGCATTGCCCTTTTTCTGTGTCACCCATTGCATTTTTCATTTCTATGCCTAGATTTGATGTAGGTACAAGGATCGGTCACCGTGGTCGGTTCCCCTTGGTTTTTGAGGAATGCGTTGTAAGCAATTGATGTTTTTGCAATGGTTGCAGGGTTGGCGGCTTCGGTGGTCATGGGCCACGATGCGCTGGCTCCTGATGGAGGTCGATTTTTGATTTTTCAGGCATGAAGCGATTGTTGGGCATGTTGATCATCTTCCTGAGTACAGGGATCGCCTTGTGCCAAACTGGCCCCGACAGTTTGTTGCAATTTGGGCGACAGGCCTATCAATCTGGAGACTATGACGCGGCCATCGCCTACTACCGTGAGTACCTGCGCTTGGCAGAGGGGCGCAAGGATCTTCCCGGTTCGGCCAATGCACTCAGGTTGATCGGTGATGCCTTCAGGGCCTCGGGTGAATTGCAAATGGCGGTCGATCAGTTGCAGGAGGGCCTCTCCAAGGCGCAGGAAGCAAATGACAGCATGATCGTGGGCCGCATTTATGACCGTCTCGCGGCGGTGTATTTCGAGATGCCGGACCCCCAGCAAGCAAGGGAATTTTGCACGCTTTCCCTCGGGATTGCCGAAGCCCTCGATGACCTCCCCACCATTTCCTCTACCCTCAACATCCTGGGTGCGACCTACCGCGCGCTGGGCCAACCGTCGCTGGCACTCGATGCGCTGAGCAGGTCTGGCGCCATACAACGCAGCATGGGCGACACCACCGACCTCCCCAATGTGCTCAACAACATCGCCAATACACTGATCAGCATCGGCAAGTTTGAAGCCGCCATCGATACCGCCAAGCAAAGCTATGCGATGGCCACCTCGCTCAAAATACCTGTCTATCAGCAATATGCAGCCCACATGGCCTTCAAGGGCTACTTTGAATTGCAGGAATACAAAGAGGCGATCGGCTGGCTGGAAATCTACAATGGCCTCACGAACCGCATGATGGAGGAGGCAAGGGGACAGGAAATCTCCAAGATGCGCGAACAAATGGCCGCCTCGCAGCAGGAGCAGGAAAATGAGCGCCTCATGATCGAAAACAGCCTGCAACAAACGACCATCACGGGCCGCAACCGCCTCGCATTCGCACTGGCATGCATCGGGTTCCTCACGATCATCATTGCCATCGGGCTGTTTCTCGTGACCCGGCGGCAGCGCAGGGTCAACGCCGACTTGCAACAAAAAAACCAGCGGATCGAGCAGCAGACGTCACAAATCTCGCTCATCAACGTGGAATTGGCTCAGGCCGTGCAGGCGGGCGAATTGCAAAATGCCAGGCTCAAGGAAATCAACAAGGTCAAGGACAAGCTGTTTTCCATCATTTCCCACGACTTGCGCTCACCGCTCAACTCCATCCAAGGCATGTTGCAATTGATGGAGCAGCGCCTGCTCAGCGAGGCGCAGGCCACCAAGATGGCAGCCACCCTCAAGACGCGCGTCGACAACACGACGATCGTGCTCGACAACCTCCTGAATTGGAGCCGCAGCCAAATGGAGGGCTTTGCAGTGCAGCCCGAGCCGCTGGACATCGCCGATATGGTGGGCATCGAGATCAATCACTTGGACGCAGCCGCCAAAACCAAGGACTTGGTTTTGAAAAACGAAGTCCAGCCCGGAGCGATTGCCCATGGCGACCGCAATATGGTCGAGCTCGTCTTGCGCAACCTCATCTCCAATGCGATCAAGTTCACGGAAGCCGGCGGGCGCGTGCGTGTACATGCGCGAGCCGAAGGCGGGCAGCTCCACGTCGCAGTCGAAGACACCGGCGTGGGCCTCTCAGCCGCCCTCGTCGACCAGCTCAACGGCGACAACTACTTCACCACCCCCGGCACCGCCAACGAAAAAGGCTCCGGCATCGGCCTACGCCTCTGCCGCGAATTCCTCAGCAAAAACAACGGCCAACTCTGGGTCATCCAAAACCCCCACCAAGGCACAACCGTCTGGTTTTCAATCCCGCGAGCCTAGCCAAAGCCACGCTGCTGAGCGTCAAAACCGCAGAGAGGCGCAGAGCCAAGCGAGCTTCTTGGAGTCCAAACCGCAAAGAGCGCAAAGGTTCGCAAAGCCAAGCGAGTGCTGAAAATGAAGACCGAAGCTGCCGAACAGTCAAGCAAAAAGCTCATCGCAACTCTGAACTTTGAACTCTGATCTCTGAACTCAACCAGCTGTAAAAACTCTCCACTCTCCACTCTCCACTCCCCGTCCAATCTTTGATCTTTGATCTTTCATCTTTGATCTTTCCTATATTTACCAAATGTCCCTCGACTTCGCTCACTACAAAGCGCTTACCTTTGATTGCTACGGCACCCTGATCGACTGGGAATCGGGATTGATCGGCTGTCTAAAACCCTTTTTGCGTGCCAAGGGCCACGACTTGCCCCCGCAGGAGATCCTCGCGCTCTATGCCCGATTCGAGCCCGAGGCGGAGCACGGGCCGTTCAAGATTTACAAAGCGGTGCTGCGGCAGTGCATGCACAGCCTCGCGGCGCACCTGGGATTCGCCCTGGAAGGCGACGATGAAAACCTCCTCGCGCAGGGCATCCAAGATTGGAAGCCCTTTCCCGACACCGTCGCCGCATTGACGCGGCTCAAGGAAAAGTACAAGCTTTGCATCCTCAGCAACATCGACGAGGACCTCATCGCCTACAGTCAGCAATGGCTGCAAGTGCCCTTTGATGCCGTGGTGACCGCCGAGCAGCTCGGCAGCTACAAGCCTGGTCATGCGCATTTCCGCGCTGCGCCCGAGCGCCTCGGCATTCCCCAAGACCAAATCTTGCATGTCGCGCAGAGCCTCTACCACGACATCGCCCCGGCGCGCGCACTCGGCATCGCCTGCGTGTGGGTGAACCGCAGGCGCGGGCAG
>JANMIM010000886.1:0-6657 GCA_031375795.1 Bacteroidota bacterium | reverse complement strand
CCGGCCTTGATGTGTTCGCTCATGGTACCCAACATGCGGCGACGGTCGAAACTGAGTTTGCCCAGGTCGTCCATGTCGATGCTGGCTTCCAAGGCAAAGGACTGCAACTTCCCCACCTGCCCCTTCGCCGCTGCCCCGCCTATCGCAGACAAGCCGCCGCCGACCGGCGCGCCTGCAGCAATACCCATGAGTGCGCCCTGCGCAAGGGCGGTGCCGAAGGCTGCCATGGTGTTCCAGATGCCCTTGCGCCAGGTGCTCTCGTCGGCGGCGGTGAGCACCATGTTGCCGACGGCACCTGAGATTGCACCATCGACGGCACCTCGGGCGGCACCCACGGCAGCTTGTTGGCTGGCGAGTTTGAACGCATTCTTGGAGGACTCTATGACTTGGCTCACGAGCATCTCGCTCACCAGCCTCGCCTCCAAGCCGATGACCTTAAAAAACGCCATCTGCAATGACTTCGCAATCCCCGACGTGAGGACAGCCAAAGCTCCGTCCACGCCTCCGATAGCGAGGTCCTTGGCACCCTCGTCGGCCACGGAGTAGTGCTCCTGCCCGATCAATTCGCTGGCTGCTACCTTATATGTGCCTGCAGCCGCTGCGGCCACGACGGCCGTGGCGGCTGTGGCGCTGCCCAGGTAGGCTGTGAGTCCGGCGATGGCTGGGCCGGTTGCCGTGCCCGCGCTCGCGACCACGACCGCGATGGCCACGGCGATGGCCGCCACGGTCGAGGCCACCGAGGCCACATTGTCGCAGGCCTCGACATGCTCGTCGTAGGCGACGTTGAACTGCTGATGGCTCGCCGCCATCAGGGCAAGTTCGAAGTCACTTGCGTTGCCGTCGCGCATCGATTGGTAGTAGAGCGCCATGGTCTCGATGGCGGCGGCGTCTGCGACCCCGCCGCTGTTGGAGAATAGGTCGATGAAGTTGGTGGCGAGCCAGCCCAGCGGGTCGCTCGTAAACGCGTCTTCACGGGCGCCGATCTTGTCGCGCACACGTTGCTGCAAGATGAAGAGTGTCATTTCGGCTCCGCCGGCCTGCGCGCCCTCGATGAGCGAGGGGGCGGTGAGAAAGATGTCGCAGGTCGTCTGCAATTGGTCAAATCCCATCTCGCCTTGCAACTCCTCGAGCAACCGCTCGTAGCGGTGGCGCGCAAGCTGTTGGATGCCCAAGGGCACGACCGACTCTGGGATCTGGAAGCCGTTGACCAGGGCGTAGCCCATGCGCAGGCTCAGGTACTCCATGTCGTCGAGCCTATCGAGCTTCTTCTCGATGAGCTCGTCTGAGGTGCCGAGGCCAAAACTCGCGGCCTCGAGTGTGAGGTCCAAGCTAAGGACGCCGTCGCGGGCAGCCGTGGCGACGGCCTTGGCGAGGTGGCGCGACTTGGGTGTAGCGTCGTTGGTAAAACGGGCCAGTTCCTCGGGGTATTTGGCCACCAATTGCTTGCGGTCGGCATCTGAGATGGTGATCAGCAACTCGATCATGTCGGTGTAGCCCGTGTCGAAATCGACCCAGTCGTCCGCTATTTCCTTGAATTTGTCCTCGGCGATCAGGAACGAGTTTGCCTCCAGGTAGGGGACGAGGGTCATTTGCTCCTCGTAGTCCATCGATGCCCTGAAGGCAGCCTGCACATCCACATCGGCCCATAGCCTGCCTCTCAGGTACGGATCCAAGACCGTTTCAAATGCCTTTTTCATTGCAGGGATGTCGTCGTGGAATGTGCCCACGGCCTTCAGGATCATGCGCTTGGCGACATCAAATTGGCCCACGCCGAGTCGCTTGGCAGCGTCGAGGTATTCGGCCTCGCTCAGGTCGCCGTCTAGGTCGCCGTGGAAGGAGTCGGGGTCGAGCTCGCCATCTGCATACTTGGGCTTCACGAGCTCGTCGACCTTGCCGAGCTGGTCCAGCTCCGGTTTCACAGATAGGTCACCCTTTTTGAGCTTGTCCTCCAGTTCAGCCTTGCGTGCCACCTTTGCCGCAGCCGAGTTCACGGTTTTCTCCACCAGCCCGTCGTAGGTGAATGCGCCGTCGGTCGCGATGTCCATCGTGGTCTTGAGTACGACATCCTCCTTGCCCAGGCATATCTGCTTGATCTTCTCGATGTCTGCATCCAGGAAACCCAGCCGTTTCTCGTGATACTTCCACAGGTACTTGCGCTGCTCGGGGGTGAGGTCCAGTAGGATCATGTACACGAGGTCCTCGTCGTCGACCAGACCCTTGGCGTCCCTGATCAATTGCTGGGCCATTTGCCAGCTTTCATCTGGAAATTGCGCCGGAGGGTAGATGATCTTGTGCGACTCATAGAGTTGCCTTCCGCTGAGCTCTTCAGTGAGGAACTTGCGGGTTTGATACGACCTGGCAGCTGCAATGTCCTCGGCTGAGGCACTCTTGATGAGTAAGACCATGGCTTCCTCATTGTCGTCGATCAGGTATTTTTGGTTTTGCAGGCGCTCCAGCAGGGTCATTGCCGGGTACAGGAAAGCCATCGCCATGGCATAGTTCTTGGCATTGAGCCAGCGGTACAGGGAGGTCTCCAATACCGTACTATATGCGCCCTGGTAGTACCGTCTCAGGGCCTTGAGGTGCTCCACAGATTTGCCGCGCAGCACGGCTACCACATCTGCACCATCACCCGTGAGGCTCCAGCAGATGTCATGGATCGTCTCGGCGTCCTTGATGACTTTGGTCGGGCTTACGATTTCCTTGGGTCCGCCCGGGCCATTTGTTTGGTGCTGGGTGACCTTGCCATTGGCATCTTGGGCAGCACTTGCCTCAATTTCCACGGGAGGTGGCTCGGCCGACACGCCATTTTTGCTGTCAAATGCCGAGGTCCAGATGTCCTCCTGCTTGACTTCGGAGTCCTTGGGTTGCTGTTCGCGTTGATGTTGTTTGACGTTGTCCATTTTTGAATCGAGTCGTTTTGTGGCGGTTGGCTCTTGTTGTCAAGGAAGGGGCATCCACAGCGAGCCTGCTGTGCGTGCGCTGGTCCACGCTCATGATGTCCTACCCTCAAAACTAAGTTGTCGCTACAAACCTAGCATTTTTTCTCAGGATGACAAGGGTCATGTCTTTTGGAGGTGGGGGAATGGGGTGTGGGTGAGGGAATTGTGAACAAAATTTGATGAATCTTTAGCCATCTCGGCCGTGGTGATCGGAAAGGCTTGGGAAACAAGTCGGTAGCATCGGGTTGTGGACGGTGCAATGGCTGGTAACTGAAACTTATAAGAATGTGTGAATACTGGCTTGCAATCAGATTGGGAAATTTTCTTATCTTGTGCAGGTTGAAGCTAGTATTATCGACAGTTGAATCGTAAGCTATGAGTAGGTTTGGAATTGAACATCGTTTGCCCCTCTTGCGGTTTGTTTCATGGATGCGGCCGCGTAGGGCCTTACCGTTTATTGTTTTGGTGTTGTTTTTGCTCGTTGGAGGACAATTAGTAGTGGCACAAACCACTCCTGGTGGTCTTACATCGCAGTTTGCCAATCTGAGGCATTGGTTCACGGCCGATAGCGCGAATTGTACAACCAATTCCTGCAACATTGCTTCGGTCAACGCAATTACGGGACCAGACCCTACAGTCGCTCCGGGTGCCGGAACGGTGAAGTATTTGAAATCCGGAATGAGTGTAAATCCATCGCTTTCATTTACAAGCAGGTGGCTAACCTTTTTTAGAACAGGATTTACTGACGCGGCAACAATGTTTGTCGTTATGCGAAGCTCACAAAACGTTGTTGGTGGAACCAATTGGTTCACCGATCCTTGTGTTTTGGGAAACGACAAACCAACAGGAGGAGGAACGAAGCGATTTGGGTTTACTTTGAATGACGGGAAGTTGAACTATTCTGACCAAACGGGTGTTACTGCACCAAAGGCTGTCATGCCGGGCCCGTATATTTCTAAATCAGCAATTTTGGCCGTGGTACGCAATTCCGGTGGCGGAGATAACGATACTTTCGTGGTCAACGGCACTATACCTTCAAACGCCGATTTCGATGGAGGATCACAAATTGATCAATACGACAGCATTCTCGTGGGTTCAAATGTCGGCCACGGAGGTACAAATTATGTAGGTGAGGTGGCTGAAGTGATCATTTTTTCCGGAAAACAGATTACTCCAAATGTCAGGGAAATAAACACCTACTTAGCAATAAAGTACGGGATCAAGTTGTCACATGACTATGAACACCTTACGGCTGCCACGAAAGTATATGAGCTGGATGGAAGATTTGACAATCGAATTTTTGGGATAGCAAGAGCGAATATTTCACTTCTCGATCAGAGAGTTAGCGAATCAGAAAGCGACACGGGCCTTGTGATGATTAATGGCTTGGCTACACCTACTGTGGGCGGAACCTATCAGCCGCAGTTCAATCCGGGTGGCAATACGCAGCTCCCCAACAACTCCTATCAAATTATCGGGGATGATGGTGCATCGCCAACTTTCAGCAGAAGCTTTGGCGGGGGCACCTCAAACCGGTTGGGGCGTACCTTTAAAGTGACCGACGTTGGAACAGTCGGCAAGGTGACCCTATGGTTCAAAAATATAACCTATAACGAGCTTACCAACATACCTGCAAACAAGTATTACCTGGCTTATGGCAGCGATTCCACGATCGGCAAAGGGGAAACATTCGTGCAAATGACACCGATCACTGGATCCAACGACTTCTATGTCCAGGTGGACTTTCCCAACAATGACACCTCTTACTTCACCATCACCAAAGACAGCGCCTTTGCTGGCCCGGGCAACGTGGTCAGGGGTTTGGAGTTTTGGGTAATGCCCGATAGTGCTGCCTTTGGAGCGCCTACTTCCATCACGCGTTGGGATGACTTGAGTGGCAACCGCCACAACATTGTCCCAACTGCATTGTTTGGCAGCCATAGTGCGGCTGCTGCCCATGTAAATTTTCATCCGATGGTTTTGGGGGGTGCCTTGGATCGCAATTGGCCGACATCTTTGAAGTTTCGAGGACGAACGATCATAGGTGTCGGGAAAGTAGCGACTGGAGGTCAATGGGATGGTTGGATGGGCTTTGCAGGTGACAAGGGCTTGCGAAAGGTCTCGGCCCCTCCCAATGAAGACCTTGGGATTTCCAATGCGGATGACTTCACGCATGGGACTGGGCAACTGCTCAAGGATGGGAGTGCGCCCGTAACCACTGCTTCCTTGACCGATTATACATTGATACTAGGTGAGGGTGACAGCCTTCATAGGTTGAACACGTTTTATTTAGGGGGTTATTTCACTGGCCGTCCTTTTGGCTCCTACAACTTTGGGGAGGTCTTGGTCTATGACCGGGTCCTTTCTGCCAATGAGAAGGAGCAGGTGCAGTCCTACCTCGCCATCAAATATGGCATCACGTTGGCCCCCACGGCAAAGTACTATGCCTCTGACCGCGTTGTCGGTCCAGGCACCATCGTGTATGATCCCGCGACTGCTGGCGGTTATGTCAACGACATCGCAGGCATCGGCTATGACAGAAAAGCCACCCTGCAACAGCGGCAGGCGCTGAGTATCAATAAAACTGCTGTCGTGACGATGACGCTGGGACTGGAGAAGGACTATGATACTGCCAATGCGCTGCCTTTTGGCGGCGACATGAGCTACCTCATCGCTGGTCACAACAACGGCAATGCTGCCTGCTGGACGACTGACGGCATCACCGTCGCCAGCGACAGTGGGGAGTTTGTGCGCATCGCTCGGCAATGGAAGCTGCAAAAGACGGGTACTTGGACAGCTGCGCAGTCCATCAATTTCACAATGGAATCGGCCAACGTCAACTTCCCGCTGCCAGCCCTGCCTTCTGGATCGACCAACTATTATATGTTTGTGAACAGCAGCCCCAATTTGAATGCGCCGGGTACGCAGGCGTTTTTGATGACGGCTGCTGGCTCGCGACACACGGTGACCATCGACCCGACATTGCTGCCTGCAGGCACTTGCTATTACAGCTTTGGCACCAAGCTCGCGCCGGCCTTGCGCGCCGTGAGCGTCTGCCCTGCTGGACGTTTTACGATCTTGCGGTCACATATCGGTGATGGAGCGGGTTTCTGCACGTTCTTGGGCCTCAGGAACTCCCTCGGTGTGGTCACACGCTTCAAGCTCGGTGGCACAGCCACCGATTCGACCTTTACCGTGATCAACAGCGCGGTCAATGCCAGTTGCTTGGACACGCTTTCGCTCGTGCTGCCACCGACGGTGCTGCCTGGCAACTACACGATCTTGCTGGATACCACCACCACTGGCACACCGAGTTGCTTGCTCTCTGGCCATCCGGTTTTCAACAACAATGCCGATGTGATCAAGGATGTCTTGACCGTAAGCGCCGGTGATCTCGCCAACATCACATACGCTGGCGACACCTTATACTGTATCGGGGACTCCAACAACCCTGCCATTTTTGGGGGAACAACGCCAGGCGGGGTATTCCAAAATGTGAGTGGAATGGGCAATCCAGTAGGAAATGTGATCTCTGACAACACCACCGGCACCATCATGGTGCATGCCGGGACCGTGGGCACCTACCGCCTCAGGTATGTCACCCCGGGCCCAACTTGCCGTGACACATGCCTGATCAGCTTTACGATCAAGAACAACGTACCGACCTCGCTGTCCTACTCGGGTGTGCAACCCTATTGTCAGGGGCTGCTGCCGG
>JANMIM010000866.1:0-2760 GCA_031375795.1 Bacteroidota bacterium | reverse complement strand
AAAAGAAGCAGTACCCGGTCTTCATGCACGTCTATGGCGGCCCGGGCAGCCAGACGGTCAAGAATGAATTTGGCGGATTCAACTACCTATGGCATCAAATGCTGGCCCAGCAAGGGTACATCATCGTATCGGTCGACAACCGAGGCACCGGTGGCAGGGGAGAGGACTTCAAGAAATGCACCTATGGGCAGCTCGGGAAGCTGGAGGCAGAGGACCAAGTCGAAGCTGCAAAATACCTCGGCACCCTCAAATACGTGAACAAGGAGCGCATCGGCATCTGGGGCTGGAGCTATGGCGGATACATGACCTCCTTGTGCCTGGCAAAGGGCGGAGGCGTCTTCAAGATGGGCATCGCCGTCGCACCGGTGACCAACTGGCGCTACTATGACACGATCTACACCGAGCGCTACCTCAAGACCCCGCAGCTCAATGCCAGCGGCTATGACGACAACAGCCCGATCACATTTGCCAAGCAAATGAAGGGTGCCTACATGCTCGTCCATGGCACAGCCGACGACAACGTGCACTTCCAAAACTCGATGGATTGGTCCAATGCGCTCGTCTCCGCCAACATCCCCTTTGACATGGCGTTTTACACCAACAAAAATCACGGGATTTATGGCGGGCCGACCAGGTATCACCTGTACAACAAGATGACCCAGTTCGTCTTGGAGAATCTGTAACCCCAGCAGGGGTATGCCTCAATATGAATCGGGTTGTCCAGCTGGAGCTAGACAACCCGATTGCATTTGAAGGAGGTTGCGAGGGATTGCCACTTGCATATCAAAAAAAAAGCCCCGATCACAAATGACCGGGGCTTTTCAAACTGCGTGGAATATTAGTTCAACGTGCAGCTTGCAGTTGCATCGACGATTTTGTAGGTCGTCTCGGCTGCATCACAAGCATCCGTTGCATCTGACTTGGAGGCATCGTTGATGAGCAGGCTGAGTGTGGTGCTTGTAGTGGCACCGAGGCTCTTGAATGTGCAATCGCAAGAGTAGTCCTTCTTGCAAGCAACCAAGCCCAGCATCATGCCGGCGCTCAACAAAATAAGAAATCCTTTTTTCATAATCGTATATAGGGTTTAGAGTTTACCTTGCTTTAAGACTTCTAAGCTAGTGTGATAATACGGTAACTCCAAAATAGCCATGAAATAAATGCGAACATTTGCGATTGAGTGCCCACTAAAAAGGTCGATGGATGGGATTGGTTGGCAGATGGCTTGCAGGCCGTAGCAGCCATGAGGCCACAATAAGGAGCGGTATTTCAAAAAAATCGGCCCTCCGTTGGGAGGGCCGATTTACATTTCATTGCCGAGGGCAGATTACTTGCCTTTGATGGCGTCTTTGCCAGTCTTAGGGGCATCACCCGTGCTTTTGATGGCGTCTTTGCCAGTCTTTGGCAAATCACCCTTGATCGCGTCCTTGCCCGTCTTAGGGGTAGGAGTTGGGGTAGGGGTTGGCTGTGGGGTAGGGGTTGGAACAGGCTTCTTGATAACAGGCTTCTTGCCACCTTTGCCTTTGGAGGCTTCGACAGCAGCGAGTGAGTCGGCGAGTGCCTGAGCCCTTGCGGAGTCAGCAGCAGCCACAGCAGCCATGGAATCCATGCGGGCAGCCTCAGCTGCAGCATTGACACGCATGATGGAGTCGTTCTTCAACGAGTCGGCGATCGCCTTGGCGCGAGCCTCAGCAGCACCACCGTCGCCGCAGGACATCATGCCTACGAGGGCCAAGAACAGGCCAAAAGTAAAGATCAAAGTCTTTTTCATGATCGGTAAAAGCTTTTAATTAAGAACCTAAAAAACTAAAAATGAATCGGTAAATAATTCGAGGACAAATTTAGATAAAAAATCGATTTTGGCACAACAATTGTTTTGTTCAAATGCAAAAATGTTTATTTTTGTGGCGTTATTTTTTTACATGTTCTAAAATTAATATCGAAAAAGTTATGAAAAACATGAAATTTGGCTTCTTTGGAGCCCTCGCAATCGCGGCAACAATGTTTGTCACAGGTTGTACCGACCCATGTAAGGATGTGGTTTGCGTTCAAGGCGAGTGCCTCGAAGGTGATTGCGTCTGCGACGCTGGCTACGAAGGTCTTGATTGCGGCAAAGCATTCAACGCTAAGTTCACCGGCAGCTACACGCTTACCGAAACTTGCACCAGCGGTCCTGACAGCTACACGGTGACTCTTACCCCAAAGTCGACCAATCCTAAGGAAATCACCGTCTCTGGCTTGTACAGGGAAGCAGCTGGTGTCACCGGCGTGATCGGTACCGACGGCGTGTCTTTCACCGTCGCAAGGACCTCCCTTGCCACTGGTCTTGACATTGAAGTGACTGTCGGTACAGCAAACGCTGCTGGTACCAGCATCAACGTCACCTACAAAATCACGAACACCGCTACCGGTGCTACTGACCAGTGCTCCGGAACCCTCGCGAAGTAATTCGTAAACCGGATTTAGAAGAAGGCTCTGCAGTACGCAGGGCCTTCTTTTTTTTGTCCCGGCTCTCGATTCTGCGTTGGACACTTGCGGTCGATCGACTATCTTTACCATCGTACCGCCCAAACGCTAGTCGGGATGGCGCATCTTCAACCATTTGATATCAGCGATGAAAAATTCGATTTTGGCTTACCTTGCTGCATTCCTGCTCGTCACCACGATGGTCTCCATGGGCTGCTCCAGTCCTTGCAAGGACCTCGTATGCATACACGGCTCTTGCACCGACGGTGACTGCGTCTGCGAGACAGGTTACGAGGG
>JANMIM010000834.1:0-1060 GCA_031375795.1 Bacteroidota bacterium | reverse complement strand
GGGGGGTTTGTTGGGGGGGGCCGATTTTTTGTGGTTTAAATTTTTGTGGGGGGGGTGGGGGGTGGGCCCACCCTCCCCCGCCCCCCACCAACCCACGACCATGGCATCAACCACATCCGCATTGACCACGGCATTGACCATGGCATCAACCACATCCGCATTGACCACGGCATTGACCGCATCCGCATCAACCACATCCGCACGCATCACGCCCCCCGTGATCCGCTTTGCCGATCCCCTTGTCGTCATCAAATGCCGCTCGATATACTGCCGCATCATCCCACTTTTTGCGACGCCGGGCCGGATCACCGAACTCGCCGCGACAAGCGTAATATAGTCGTCGCAGCGCAGTTTGCGCAGCAATTGCCGCATGGCGGGCGACTCGACATAAAAGCAGCCGATGGTCCTGCCGGTGCGCAACAATTCTGCGATCTTGGGGTCGTTTTTGAAGCGTTTCACGTCGTGCACGTCCTCGCTCACGCCGCGGTTGTGGCGCACGACTTCGTAGGCGGTTTTGATATGCCCCAATCCGCGCTGACTCAAGACGTCATATTTGTAAAGGCCCGCTTCCTCGGCCACAAACATATCGAATTGCACAATGGGAAAGCCCTTGGGCGGTACACTCGTCGCGCTGAAGCAATGCACGGGGTCTTCGGTGATGAGAATGCCGCCCGGGTGGATGCCGAGGTGATTGGGCAGGCCCTCGAGTTCACGGCCATAGCGGTAGATGAGTTGCACGATGCGGTCGTCCATGCTGGGATTGCGGCGATTGGCGACGAGGTTGTCGATTTCCTCCTTTGGCAAACCAAATACTTTACCCAATTCGCGCAATATGGAGCGGCCCTTGAAGGTATTGTAGGTCGCCATGAGGGAGGTATGGGCGTGGCCGTAGCGCTTGAAGACATAATCGATGACTTCGTCGCGGTCGGTCCAGCTGAAATCGATGTCGAAATCGGGCGGCGATGTCCTGTGCGGATTCAAAAAGCGCTCGAAATACAAGTCCAAATCGATGGGGTCCACATCCGTAATCCCCATGCAATAAGCCGCAATGCTGTTCGCC
>JANMIM010000807.1:0-1521 GCA_031375795.1 Bacteroidota bacterium | reverse complement strand
TGGGGTAAGGCGACCGATACCCCCGGGGGTATCAACCTGCTGCGTGGGAGTAAGTCGACCGATGCCCCCAGGGGTATGCCGCGAGGGGGTGGGGGGTATCAGAGGGATACCCCCTAGGTTTGCTTGAAATGAGGTTTGTGTAGTATTTGTATGTGTTTTATCGAATTGGGAGACATGTTTTGTGTAAATTTTGGTGGTGCCATCATGCGGTTCACGGCACCTTTTTGCCACGCGTCAAATTGCCTCTTGGAAATTTGAATCATCAGCCTCCGCATCGCCATGTTCCACACCGTGATCGTCAATCACTTCATCATAAATACCATTTGTCGCCTCCATTGCAGCAGCAAAAAGTGGCTCGAAAAGGAAAGCGACCTCTTACCAGCTATCGCTTGCTCATCAGCCGGGTTGTGAAGGTGACCATAATTCTCGTCAACGCCGTTTGCATTTGCCCCCGCCATTCACCAATATTGAATCCCAGAGGCTGCTGCTACGCCAAATGCCTCCCATTCGCCCGCTCAATCACACAGAAAAATGACTTTCAGCCACATCCTCGACAAGTACCGCAAGATTTCGCATTCCGAGCGCGACAAAGGCGACCGCTTTGAGCGGCTCATGCAGGCCTTTTTGATGACCGACCCGACCTACGCGCCGCTCTTTCATAAGGTATGGCTCTGGAACGAGTTTTCTGGGCGCAAGGACTTGGGGGGCAACGACACGGGCATCGACCTCGTGGCGCTCACACACAACAATGAGTATTGGGCGATCCAATGCAAATGCGTGGCGGCAAACAGCGTCGTGGACAAGCGGGCGGTGGATTCCTTTTTGGCCACATCCGGGCGTTCCTTCAAGGATCACAACCACCTGACGGCGCATTTTGCGCATTGCCTTTGGATATCGACCTCGGCCAAGCCCTGGGGTGCCAATGCCAACGAGGCCATCTTGAACCAAAATCCGCCCGTGCAGCGCATCGGCTTGAGCTACCTCAACGAGGCACCCGTGGATTGGGACAAGCTGGACAAGGGACTCACGGGCGAGGCATCCCGCAGCAGCAAGTATGGCCCGCGTCCCCATCAGGAGATTGCGCTGCAAGCGACGGCAGCCATCTTCGCAACCGCAGATCGCGGAAAGCTCATCATGGCCTGTGGCACAGGCAAGACCCTCACCGCCCTCTGGATCGCCGAGCAGGAAACGGCAGGAAAGGGTTTGATCCTGTTTCTCGTGCCCTCCATCGCCCTGCTAGGGCAGACCCTGCGCGAGTGGACGGCCAATGCCAAGGAGCCGATCAATGCCATTTGCATTTGCTCTGATCCCAAGATCACCAAGAAAAACAACAAGGACGCCGACACCGACCTCACCAGTGTGGTCGATCTGGCCCTGCCTGCATCCACGGATGTCAAGAGCATCGTACGGCAATTCAAGCTGCTGCAAGCCAGCGACAAGAAGGGCATGACGGTCGTGTTTTCGACCTACCAAAGCATCGAGGTCATCGCCGAGGCACAGGCTGCATTGAGCCGTTCGTCG
>JANMIM010000790.1:0-8129 GCA_031375795.1 Bacteroidota bacterium | reverse complement strand
CTGATCCTGGGCATCATCGCGGTCGCCATCTCCGTGCGTCCACAAAAGCTGTATGAGCAAAATCCGGGCAAATATTCCCAATCGAGCTACAGCAACCTCAAAGCCGGCAAGGTCTGCGGCATCATCGGCATCTGCATCTCGGCGGTCTTTGTGCTCGGACTCTTTTTCTTCTTTGTGGCGGTCATGGGGCGCTGAGCAAGAAGGGAGGGGCCGATCAGTCTTCCAGGGAGCATGACCTGCCGGCCAATCAATGCCGCAGGACCCCGCATTGGATCAGTTGCACAGCATCTAGCCTCAGCTGTGCATCAGCGATCAAGTCGCCAAGCCGCTCCCGCGCCGCCATCGCCAGCTCGATTTCCTCGGGCCGTATGTGGTTGTTTTTCTGTTGCAGCATCTTGAGCCGCTCGATCTCCTGATTCATCTTGCCCAGCATGCGCTGCCGCCCTTGCGAAATTTCCAACTCGGCCCTTTCCTCCGCAATTTTCGTGGCGACATCGAGCATCTTGGGGATGACCATCTCCACCAGTGTCTCATTTTCCAGCAGGTCATCGATGTGCCCGGCACGCAATTGCTGATCGAGCTCGTGTACCGGATATTGGTCGGTCACGTCTTTGCCGGCATGGTCGACGACCACACGGATCGGCGTGCTGGGCAGGAAACGGTCCACGCCCAGTTGCTTGATGCCCGCACGCTCCAACACAAAGATCACTTCCATGAGGATCGCCGGCGATCCTGCATCCCTGAGCACTCCAAAACTCGCGCTGCCGATCCCCGAACTGAGCACCAAGTCAATGGCCCCGGTGACCATGGGGTGATCCCATGTGAGGTAGGCCATTTCTTCTCGGCCCAGGGCACGCGCTCGGTCAAATGTCACCGCAATCCCCTCGTCGGGAATGGCTGGAAATGCGCCGGCATTCTGCGGATGTACATTCAGCAAATAGGTCTGGGGCGCAAGGTCCTCCACCTCCAGGTTGTATTGCTCAAAGACCTCCATCATGTGACGCTCGAGATGCGGGCTCTTGTCCTCGGCACGAATCTGGGCAATGAGCGCCTGTGCAATGTCTGGGCGAAAGGAGTTCATTTCGAGCAAACGGTCGCGTCCGCTGGCCAGCGCCGCCTTGAGCGCGCCGTGCAAGTCCTGCGTTTCTGCAATCAATGCCGTGAGGGCGATTTCTGCCGCTGCAGAGGGCATCGCCACCGCCACCGCGTGCAGGCGCTCCCCAAAAACCTCCGCCATCCGGTTGCCGCCCTCGAGATTTTGGGCAAATGCATTCAAGCCCTCATGGTACCACCGCGCGATCGCCTCCTGGGCCGTCGCGACCAGGTAGGGCACATGGATTTGGATGTCCTTGGCCTGCCCGATGCGGTCCAGTCGCCCGATGCGCTGCTCCAGCAAATCGGGGTGCAAGGGCAGATCATAGAGAATCAAATGGTGTGCAAATTGAAAATTGCGGCCCTCGCTCCCGATTTCGGAACATAACAACAGACGTGCGCCATTGGGTTCGGAAAAATAAGCTGCATTGCGGTCGCGCTGCACGAGCGTGAGGTCCTCGTGAAACACGCCGACCTTGAATTTCACGCGCGTGCGCAGGTCCTCCTCCAAGGCGAGCACCTTTTGCTTGCTGTTGCAGATGAGCAGCACCTTGGCGGGTCGCAATTGTTGCATCAAGCCGATGAGCCACTCCAATTGCGGATCGATCTCCACGGCTGATGCGAGGGGAGGAATAGGTGATTCCTCGCCTGCGGCCTGCGGTTCATGGTTTTCCGAGGGGACCACAATCGGCGCGAGACGCACGACGCGGCGCGGGAACCCCGTCATCGACGACCGTCGGTTGCGAAAGACGACGCGGCCCGGCCCATGCTGATCGAGCAGGTCCTGAACGAGCAAGTCGCGGGCCGAAGCATCGGCATGGTCAAGTGCCTGAAGGCGCTCCACCCCGACGAGCGACGCAAGAAACGTCGCTTCAGCGGCACCCAAAGCCACGTTGGCGGCCAGTTTTCCCACGATCTCCGCCGTCTCCCGGTGGTGTGAGGCCTCTTTTTGGAAGGCCTCAAAATCTGCATATCGCTCGGGATCGAGCAAGCGCAAGCGGGCAAAGTGACTTTCCACGCCGAGTTGCTCGGGCGTCGCGGTGAGCAGCAGCAGCCCTGCCGAGGCATGGCTCAGCGACTCCACGACGGCATATTCCCGACTCGCGTGGTTCACCGACCATTCCAGGTGATGCGCCTCGTCGACGACGAGCATGTCCCAGCCTGCGGCCTGTGCTTGCTGGGCACGCTTGGGTGAATTCGCCAAAAAACCCGTGCTGCACAAGATGAGCTGATCGTCGAGAAATGGGTTGCCGTCTGGCGCGCCGCGCTCGGCCCCTCGGCATCGTGGCTCGTCAAAGATGTGAAACCACATATGGAACCGCCGCAGCATCTCCACAAACCATTGGTGCACAAGCGAGTCGGGCACCAAGATCAAGACGCGCTCGATGCGGCCTTGCAAGCGCAGGCGGTGGACGATCAGGCAAGCCTCGATGGTTTTGCCGAGGCCGACTTCATCTGAAAGCAGCACGCGTGGCGCGAACCGGGCACTTACTTCATGGGCAATGTATAGCTGATGCGGTATGAGGTCGATGCGTCCGCCGAGGAAGCCGTTGATGGGTGAGATGCGCCGATCGTGGTCGTATTGCCAGGTGCGTCGCCGCAACGCAAAGTTGCGGGGCGTGTCGACATCGCCCATCAGGAGGCGGTCGTCGGCACTGTGCTTCACGGAGAGATTTCCCAGATTGGCCTCCGACAGCACCCTCCCCTGCCCAAAATACTGGAAGAAACCGTCGTCTTCCAGCACACGCTCCACCACCAATGTGCGTCCATCGCGGTCCACGATGCTGTCGCCGACCTTGAAGCACACCCTGCGCAGGGGGGCTGTTTCCGTGGCATAGAGGCGCGTCTCCCCCGATAAAGGGAAATGGATTTTCACCCTGCCCTTGGGCGTTTCGGTGACAGTGCCAATCCCAAGCTCGGGTTCGGCGGTGCTTGCGTAGCGTTGTTGGGGAGAAAAATGGGACATGGATGCTTTTTCAGGTGTGCTTTTGGAGGCGGGGCAAAGATAGTGGGATTCTCGCTGGCGATGCCGGCAGTGGATTCATTTGTATGGTACGATCGGATTCTGACGCAATAAAAGTTTACCTTAGAGCAATTGTTTTTGATATTGTTTCATCTCAAAGTGTCCCCATGGCCGATCCAATGCCTTGTCCCAAGTGTGGTTCCGAATATTCTTACCTTTCCGACCCCTTCATGACCTGTCCCGACTGCGGCCATGAATGGGATCCCAACGAAGTCGTCGAAGTAGCTGGCTTGGTGGTCAAGGACGCCAATGGCACCGTTCTGCAAAACGGGGACAGCGTGGTCATCATGAAAAATCTGCCTGTGAAGGGCGCTCCCAAGCCCATCAAAGCTGGCACGAAGGTCAAGAACATCCGCCTCGTCGACGGCGACCACAACATCGACTGCAAGATCGAAGGTTTCGGCTCGATGGCCCTGAAATCGGAATTTGTAAGGAAGGCCTGAGCAAACTGGGCCCAGATGCTTGGACACAGGATGCCGTGCTGCGAAGCTGGGTCAAAATGGCTGATGCTCCTTGTCTGTCGGAAAGAAAAAAATGGGCAAGAAAAAAGCCGACCGCGCGATCGACTTTCTTTGTAGCGAAGGAGAGAATCGAACTCTCGACCTCAGGGTTATGAATCCTGCGCTCTAACCATCTGAGCTACCTCGCCTTGATTTAGGACATGCCTAAAAATGGGACTGCAAATATAGTGCTTTCTCAGGAAAATGAAAATCACTTTGAAAAAAATCCCTGAAGCCCAACCGGGTGCATGGAAAATATGCTGGGTGATTGTTTGGCAATCTCAAATGAAAATCATATTTTGTGTGGTCATTTGAGACTTCATCAGTAAGGGTTTGACCTTTTCAATTGCCAAAAGGATTTATGAGAAAAATCAGCTACTCCGTCAGCGTCTTCGCTTTGCTTGCCATCTTGTTGACCTTCAACTACAAAGAAGTACAAAGTCAAATTTGCGTCAACACTATTCAGGGCGGTCAGGTGGGCTGCAACCGCAGTGGGACGACCTCGACGACAGAAATCCTGCCTACGGGCGGGGCCTCGCCAGTGTCCTCCCTCAACTATAGCCCGGGCACATATTTCAGGATGCCCGTCCTCGCTGGAGGTTGTTATACGATCGGGACTTGCGGAGCGCCTTTTGATACGCAGATCAACTGCTACCAAGGCACCAATACGACCGCACCATTTGCCTACAACGACGATGCGGGTCCCCTTTGCGGCACTACTGCGGCCTCTTGCTCGATGGTGCCCAACTTCACCGACTATGCACGCATCGACGTGAGGCAATACTCTTGCCTACCCGGTGGCTCATCCTCGATCACGGTGACCGTGCAACAAAACAACAACCTTGCCATCACATCCTCCACGGCTGCGATGTGCCAAGGCCAAACCCGCACGCTCTCGGCCGTGCCTGCACCTGTCACCGGCCAACAGCCCAATTCTGGTCAGCCCGGCGTTTTCACGGGCAGCGGCGTTTCTGGCAATACATTTACCGCTCCCATACCCGGTGGCGCCGGTGCTTCTTACATCATCACTTACACTTTTGGCTATTGCAGCACGACGCAGGCCATCTCGGTATTCCATGCTCCCACCACCGCCAATGCTGGTCCAGACCAAACCGTTTGTACCTCCAGCGTTACCCTCGGCGGCAATTCGCCATCCTTTGGCTCCGGTTCTTGGGTCATCACCAATGGCACGGGCACCATTACCTCCCCGACCTCTGCGACCACCTCGGTCACCGGATTGCTCCCCAGCTCGAGCGTCACCTTGAGGTGGACGATTTCCAATGGTGTTTGCACACCATCGATGGACTCGGTGGTCATCACCCGCGACGCCGCGCCGACCAGCCCCTCTGCCGGAATCGATGCCAACGTGTGCCAGGACTCGATCGTCCTCAATGCAAATTCGCCTTCCACCGGTTCAGGCTCCTGGTCGGTCATCACAGGCGGCGGCAGTTTGTCGTCCTCGACGAATCCCAATGCATTGCTTTCCAACCTTTCCTTGGGAGCCAATACCGTGGTGTGGTCGATCTCCAACGGCGTCTGCCAGGCATTGCGGGATTCGGTGACGATTTTCCGAGATGCTCAGCCTTCACAGCCCTATGCAGGCCCTGACAAGACCATTTGCGAAGGCAATACATCGCTCACGGGCAACATTCCCGGTGTCGGCTCAGGAAACTGGTCACTTTTTAGCGGCTCAGGCATCATCACGACGCCCACTGCCCCCAACTCTGGCGTGACCGGCATCAACATCGGTACCAGCGCCTTCCGTTGGGTGATTTCCAACGGTACGTGCCCTGCCAAATCAGACACCATCGTCGTGACCCGCGTCGCACTTCCTGCTTCGCCCACGATCTCGGGTTCGCAGACGGTCTGCTACGGCTCACCTGCCATCTTGAACGCCAGCACCAGTGTCTCCAACCCGACCATCATCTGGTGGGACGCGCTCACAGGTGGCAACGTGCTCGCATCCGGCCCGACCTACACCACCCCGCCGCTCACCAACAACGTCGATGTGTTTGTCGAAGTCGTGGACGGCAACGTCAATTGCTCCAGCCAGCGCACACAATACAGCATCTCTGTCTTGCAACTGCCTGCGGTAAGCCTTGGCCCAGACCAATCCTTCTGCTCAGACGATTCCCTGTGTCTCGATGCAGGACCCGGCTTGGCTGGCTATCAATGGAATACCGGCGAAACATCACGGATCATCTGCACCAATGTATCGGGTACCTATTGGGTCGAAGTGACCGATGGAAATGGTTGCCACAATACAGACACGGTATCTGTGTATGCCAATACGCCGCCCACGGTGAGCCTGGGTCCTGACTTCACGATCTGCAACGGCGGCCTGCACACCCTGAGCGTACCGCAAGTCGCCGGACAAAACTATCTATGGACCAATGGCGCCACCGCCAATTCCATCACCATCAGTGCGGCCGGCACCTATGCCATCACGGTCACTGATTTCCTCACGGGTTGCTCGACCATCGACGAGGTCGTCGGCACGGAGAGCGCTACGCCTGTCGCCGGATTCGCGATGAACACCACCGGTTGCCCTAACATTGTCTTCACCGACCAATCCACCAATGCCGATACTTGGGTGTGGAGCTTTGGCAACGGCGCGACGAGCAATTCCGCCAGCACATCCTACAGCTACCAGGGCACGGGCAACGGCAACTATACCGTGACCTTGATTGCCAGTGGCCCATGTGGTTCCGACACCATGCAACAGGTGCTCAACATCAACTGTGTGGTGGGCGTGGTGATGCCAGACAACCTGGCGATCACGGTCTATCCAAATCCCAACGACGGCATCTTCAAGATCCATTTCGAGGGCTTGGAGTCGAGCTGCGAACTGATGATCTTCAACGAATTGGGTCAGCAGGTCTATGCCAAGGACATCCAAGAATGCGGCGGCACTTGCGACGAGGTTGTGGACATCAGCCAAGTCGCCTCGGGCGTGTACTTTGCACACATGAAGATCGGAGACATGAGCATCGCCAAGCGCGTGGTCGTGCGGTAAGCCGGTTTTTCCCTACATCATAAGCGCGGAGCCTCCAATCGGGGGCTCCCCTTTTTTTGGGAGGCGTGTTGGCAAGGGCATGGCTTGATGTATGTTCAAAGTTCTGGATGGAAGGGGGGCTTGCATCGCGGTTGGCAACTCCGGCAGTCCTCCTCGGCGGAGCGCAATCTGTCAGCGTTGGGCAAAGCCCATTGCTGACATGCACACACAAACGATGGAGCCTCAAGGGGCGCAATCCAGCATCAAGTGATTGCAGACACGTCCAACTGAAGAATGAATACATCGTTTCTGCAATCGAAGATAACCTCAGTTCTGGACGAGAAGATGCGATTTTCAGGAAGCTTGCGCTTATAAAGTGCTTATGATCAGCCACATGCCGTATGGACAGGGCATTCCCCGCCAATACCAGCACCTGACAGCATGCCCTGCCAATACAGGAAGCCAGGCGCCACAAAACCGAAGAGAAATAGGAAGGAATCCTAGAGCGCAATCCCCTTTGCCAATGCTTGCTGGTAATAATATCCTGCACGCTCGGCATTTCCCGTCATTTGATAGCGGCCGATGATCTTGCGCCACCACATGGGATTGTCGGGCTCAAGCTCCAGCAACTTGAGGATCGGTGGAAAGGAATTGGTCGTGTCGCCCATGTCAAAATAGGTGTCGCTGAGCACATCGTAATAATAGACATTGTCGGGATTGCGGCTGATGGCCTCGTCGAGGGTTTGCAGCGCCTCCTGGAAGTGACCTCCCCGTTCATACGCCCGCGCCAGAAACTCCCAATTCTCCTCAGGATCAGGGTCCAACAATTTGGCTTGTGTCATCGCGGCAGCCGCCTCGTCATACTTCCCCAAATAATATTGCGCCATCCCCTTGAAGTGCCAGGGGTCGGCTTGGCCGGCGTAATAACGCAACGCCTGCTCCATCAATTTCAACTCGGCCTCGTACTGCTTGAACCGCTGATAGTGCAAAGCCAGGCGCACATAAGCATAATAGGACTGTGGCGTGATCGCGATCGCGCGACGATAATGCGCAACGATCTCGGCCTTGGTTGCCTCGATGTCCCTCGCGGTGTCAAGACCCTTGGACAATTCGCTGGCATAATAATAGTGTGCCCGTGCACAGTTTTCCAGCAGCGGGAGGTCGTGGGAAAACAGCGTCAAATTATCTTTCCAGACCTGGTTGCGGCGCAAGGTCATGCCAGAAAGCAAGACCGAAATGCCCAACAGCAAACCCAGAAGCGCCCAGCTCCTGCCAAGAGGCACTTGCGGCAAACTGCTTGCAGTTTTTTTCAGGGCATCGATGGGGTTCTTTGCGAGATCCACCCGCAACAACTTGTAGATGGTAAAAACTGCAAGCATGCACAATCCCAACGAAGGCATAAACAAGAAGCGATCGGCGATGGTATCTGCCAGCAAAAACCCTGGGAGTTGCAGGTAGATCACGATCGTGAACAAGAAGTACCAAAAGCCAAAGGCGATGGGTTTGATTCGCCGCCAAA
>JANMIM010000772.1:0-3575 GCA_031375795.1 Bacteroidota bacterium | reverse complement strand
GTCTGGTCAAACCACTGTGACTCAAACTGCTGCACCTTCAAAACGACCGAGTTGTAATAGGTCTCCACATTGGTCACGGCAGAGCGGGATGCATCTTGCACCTCTTTGTTGCTGCGGTGGTACTTGAGCACGATGATGCGCTCATCGAGGAACACTTTGTTCTCGCCGAGCTTCACGGCAAACTCCTCCAAGATCGGGGTGTGCTCGTCGATGATCGCGATCACTTCTTGGGTTTTGGAGGCTGTCGTGGCATCTTGGGCAAATGAAATGCCTGCCGTAGACAGCAGAATGCATATCGCAAAGACAATTTGTTTCATTCTTGTAGGATATTCGATTTCCAATTCTTGAACAATGAAAAGGCGTAACAGGGCCTCGATGCCCCGAAACTACAAACATTGCAGCAAAATCACATCTCCGACATGAGCTTGGAGCGGAAATACTCTCTGTTGAGCATCGCAATGTTGGAGAGGGAGATGCCTTTGGGGCAGACCACCTCGCAGGCACCGGTGTTGGAGCAATTGCCAAATCCCTCGCTGTCCATTTGCGCGACCATGTTTTGCACCCGCAGGTCCCGCTCGGCCTGACCCTGAGGCAGCAAGGCGAGGTGGGCGATCTTGGCACTCACAAACAGCATGGCCGATGCATTCACGCAGGTCGCCACGCAGGCGCCACAGCCGATGCACTGGGCGGCATCCATCGCGGCATCCGCCTTGTGTTTCGGTATCGGCATCGAGTTGGCCTCCACTGCCTGACCCGTGCTCACAGAGATGAAGCCGCCCTTGTTGATGATGCGGTCGAATGCGCTACGGTCCACGACCAGGTCCCTGATCACAGGGAAGGCCTTGGCACGGAAAGGCTCGATGGTGATCGTCTCGCCGTCCTTGTAGTAGCGCATGTGCAGTTGGCAGGTGGTGGTGCCGGCATTGGGGCCATGGGGGTTGCCGTTGATGACCATGCTACATGCACCACAGATGCCCTCGCGGCAGTCGTGGTCAAATGCCACAGGCTCCTTGCCCTCGCCGATGAGCTTTTCATTGAGCACGTCCATCATTTCCAGAAATGACATGTGCTCATTCACGCCGTCGAGCGAGTAGGTCTCAAAGCGGCCCTTGTCCTTATTGTTCTGCTGTCTCCAGACTTTCAGTGTCAGTTTCATAGACCTTGCTTATTTGTAGCTCCTATCCTTGATCTCGACTTCTTCATAGATGAGTGGCTCCTTGTGCAGGATGGGATCGACTCCGTCGCCTTGGTATTCCCAGGCGGCCACGTATTTGAAATTCTCATCGTCGCGCAAGGTCTCGCCGTCGCCGGTCTGATACTCCTCGCGGAAGTGGCCGCCGCAGCTCTCCTGCCGGTGAAGCGCGTCTTGCACCATGAGCAAGCCCAGCTCGATGAAGTCGGCGACGCGACCTGCCTTGTCCAATTCAGGATTGTGGCTGCTGGCATCACCCGGCACAAACACATCCTTCCAAAATTCTTCCTTGATCTGGGCGATCTGCCTTGCGGCGCGCACGAGGCCCTCTGCATTGCGTGCCATCCCGCATTCGTCCCACATGACCTTGCCGAGCTGCCGGTGGAAGTGGTCGACCGAGTGCTTGCCTTTGATGCTCAAAAGCTTGCTGATGCGATCCTCAACCTCCTTTTGTGCCTCTGCAAATGCAGCATGATTGGTGTCGATGTGTGGCGCACGAATCTGTGTACTCAAGTGATTGCCAATGGTATAGGGAATCACAAAATAACCATCTGCCAAGCCTTGCATCAGGGCCGAGGCACCGAGGCGGTTGGCACCGTGGTCACTGAAATTGGCCTCGCCGAGGGCGTAGAGACCTGGCACTGTGGTGCCCAATTCATAGTCCACCCAGAGGCCACCCATGGTGTAGTGGATGGCGGGATAGATGCGCATCGGCGTTTCGTATGGATTCTCGCCGGTGATCTTCTCATACATCTCAAAGAGGTTGCCATAGCGCTCCTCGACCACATGCTTGCCGAGACGCTGTATGGCCGAGGCGAAGTCGAGGTAAACTGCCAAGCCAGAGGGGCCTACGCCATAGCCGTCGTCGCAGACGGTCTTGGCGGCGCGGCTTGCCACGTCGCGAGGCACGAGGTTCCCAAAGGCAGGGTACCTGCGCTCCAAATAATAATCGCGCTCCTCTTCAGGGATCTGCACAGGCTTGCGCGGGTCATTTTTCGTTTTGGGCACCCAGACACGGCCATCGTTGCGCAGGGACTCAGACATGAGCGTGAGCTTGCTTTGATATTCGCCCGAGACGGGGATGCAGGTCGGGTGGATCTGGACGTAGCAAGGGTTGCCAAATGCCGCACCACGTTTGTAGGCCTTCCAAGCGGCGCTTACATTGCTGCCCATGGCATTGGTGCTCAGGAAGAAGACGTTGCCATAGCCGCCGGTACACAAGAGCACGGCATGGGCGCCATGGCGCTCGATCTCGCCGGTGACCAGGTTGCGGGCGATGATGCCTTTGGCCACGCCATCGACCTTCACGATGTCCATGAGTTCGTGACGGTTGTACATCTTCACCTTGCCGGTGCCTACTTGGCGGGCGAGGGCACTGTAGGCTCCGAGGAGCAATTGCTGTCCGGTTTGGCCACGTGCATAGAATGTGCGGCTCACCTGCACGCCACCAAATGAGCGGTTGTCGAGCAGGCCGCCATATTCCCGGGCGAAGGGGACGCCCTGTGCCACGCACTGGTCGATGATGGCCGCGCTCACCTCTGCGAGGCGAAACACGTTGCCTTCACGGGCGCGATAATCGCCCCCCTTGATCGTGTCGTAAAAGAGGCGATAGGTGCTGTCGCCGTCGTTGCGATAGTTTTTGGCGGCATTGATGCCGCCCTGTGCCGCGATCGAGTGGGCACGCCGGGCACTGTCTTGAAAACAAAATGCCTTCACGTTGTAGCCCAATTCAGCCAAGCTTGCAGCAGCCGAGGCACCTGCCAAGCCGGTGCCGACCACGATCACGTCGATCCGCAACTTGTTGGCGGGACTCACGAGGGGCACGTGGCCCTTGTATTCAGACCATTTGTCGACCAATGGTCCTTTGGGTATTTTGGAATCCAGTTTCATGGTCATCATCCAATTGGGTTAATCAAAAACATGATCGGAATCAAGCAATAGCCTGCTGGTATGAGCACGGCATAGCCATAGCCGATGGCCTTGATGATCGGGGTGTACTTGGGATGCCTGAGACCCAAGGTCTGGAAGGCACTCTGGAAGCCATGCAAGAGGTGCATCATCACCACGACCATGGACACGATGTACAGGATGGAGTACCAAGGGATGCTGAACAGCCATGCCGACTTGTGGTACATGCTGAATGTAGCACCAGGATGGAGGCCATATTCCTCGGTGCCCAGGTAGGCGCCCTCATATTTGCCTGGATCCACCCCAAAATTCACATCCACCCCAAAACGCGTCTTGAGAAAGAAGGAAACCAAGTGCAGGATGAGGAAAATCAACAAGATGATCCCCGTCACGGCCATGTTTTTGCTGAACCAACTGGCATTTTTGGTGCCAGAGCTCACTGCGTAGGCTACAGGGCGCGCCTTGGCGTTTTGCA
>JANMIM010000707.1:0-2565 GCA_031375795.1 Bacteroidota bacterium | reverse complement strand
GATGGGAGTCCTGCGGTTTGATATATTGCGTGTGGAGCCGCTGGGCAAAGGGCATGCCCATGTGACCGGGGCCTGGCACTTGCAACGTGTGAAGGATGCGCCATCGGGCTATTTCACCTTGCTCTGGCGAAAGATCGACGGCAAGTGGGTGATCGTCGCCGATCATTCCAGCTGAAAATCAGTCCTGAAAATCCAGTTCCTGCTGCAAAATCTCGTGGCTCCAGAGCAATTTGCCATTGGCGTCAAAGGTTTCCAGCACACATTTCCGCGCATCGGTCGGGCCCTTCAAGGTCACTTTCCCAAAATTGTGCTCCACGACTTTGGTGCCCTCCACGCGCAGGCTGTGGGCATATTCCACATCCTTGGGATTGTTCACGCGGCTGCGCACGATGCTGCTCATGGGTGAGCTCGTGAAATCATAGAGTGGATACAAGCCCTCTTGCTTCAGGCGGCACAATTCCGTGAAGTGTCGGTCGCCAGACAGGAAGACCACGCCGGTGATTTGCTCGGCTTTGATGAAATCAAGCAGTACTTGGCGCTCAGGAAACCGGGACCAGGTTTCGTGTTCATTGACCTCGTTGAGCACTTGGCTTCCTAGGGCAATAAACTTAAAGGTTGATGTGGAGGCCTTGAGCCGATCCTTGAGCCAGGTCATTTGTTCGGGACCGATGACTTGCTGATGGCCCACCGAGTTGCGGAACCAGCGGTCATCGAGCATGAAGAAGCTGGCGTCTTGGTATTCAAAGTGATAAAAGCTGCCCCCTGATGTCGGTGTTCCGAAATAGGGATTTGGCCAGAAATCCTTAAAGCAGGCGCTGGTGGCTCCCTTGTTTTCAAAGTTGCCCTCGGCATTGTCGGGGCCGTAGTCATGGTCGTCGAGCATGGCATACTGCGGCCTGGACCTGAGGAATGCATTGGTATGTGGTTCCAGCCTCACCTTGGTGTATTTTTCATACATGCGGTCGTTGCTTTTCCATTCCCCATTGAGCAAATACACGTTGTCACCCAACCATAGCATGAAGTCAGAAGGATTTGCACGCATTTCGTCAAAGATCAATGTATGGCGTCCCGGCTTGATCATGCCGCTCAAGCCCACGCCATAGAGGGCGCAGGAGCCCATCATGAAGGACCATTCCTCCTTGATTTCGACGGGGGAGCCCTTGATCTCAAATTCGGGACCGGTTATTTGCCCATCCAGTGTGAAATAGGCCATCGCAGACTGACCAGCCGGGATGTCAAGCACCTCAAAAGTCACTGGAATGTTGCCATTCCAGGAGAAATGCCCGTCTGTCGGGAAGTTATACACATGATCCCCCACGCTCAGCTGCGCGATTTTGCAATCCCGGACCATTGTCCACACCTTGGCCGTGGTGGGAGTGACGGCGCCGATGATGGGTTCGCAGACCAATTTGGGCTGTTGCGCAGGCAAAATGGCTGGATATAAGGCTGTGAGGGAGAGGAGTGTGAGCCAGGTCCAAGATCTGCAAGAGATGCGTTTTTGCATGACAATCCTTCTAAAGTTGTGGATCAATTTGATTTTCCATAAGCGATACAAAAGTGTACTTTTCCAATGGTTTTCACGGAATGGTAACTTGCCTCCTGAGAAATAAAGTCTCTCAGGCTGTCCAGGCAAGGTTGTAGGCTGTATTTACGTCCTTCTGAAATGGTAAAGAATCTATCCCTCTGGCTTGTGAGCCTGATCGCCCTGTGTGCAAGCATGAAGGCTCAGGTTCCGGTATTTATCAATGAAATCCATTACGACAACACGGGTGCCGACGTCGGGGAGGGTGTTGAAATCGCTGGCCCGGCGGGGACCAATCTTGCCTGTTTCAGGATTTACCTCTACAATGGAGCTGCTCCCGGGGCAGCAGTGGTCTACGATTCGATCGTGCTATCGGGGGTGATCCCCGACCAATGCAACGGCTTTGGGACCATCAATTTCCCGGTCAACTTGCCGGCACAGATTCAAAACGGGTCCAATGACGGCATGGCACTGTTTTTCCAGCCGACCTTCATCGGTTGCGGTACGCCCGGCGTGCCGACGGTGGTGCAGGTGCTGAGCTATGAGGGTGTGTTTACGGCGGCTTCAGGCCCGGCGGCGGGCCTGACCTCGACGGACATCGGCGTTTTTGAAGCTGCGGGCACGGCCGTGGGGATGTCGCTGCAACTCACCGGGGCGGGTGTGCTGTACAGCGAATTCACCTGGGCGGCGGTGGCCACTGCGACGCCGGGGGCCCTGAACAATGGGCAGACATTTGCGGGCACGGTCTGCGGCAGCGGGCCGGTGGTCCCTACGGAATTGCGTTTTCGTTCGACACCATCGGGTTGCCTGCTGCCGGGGGGCACATTTTCCATTCAGGTCTGCGCCACCAATGCGGCTGGATTCACTGCCATCAGCTACGCTAGCCCCATCACGATCAGCTTGATTTCCGGGCCGGGTGTTTTGATCGGTGCGACGACACAGCCTGCTATTTTTGGATGCGCGACCTTCCCCGGACTCAGTTTGAGCCTGCCCGGCACTTATCAATTCAGCGCGGTGTCAGGTGCGTTTGCAGACACTTCGCT
>JANMIM010000705.1:0-13173 GCA_031375795.1 Bacteroidota bacterium | reverse complement strand
GTATAAGACCAAGACCTTCATCGCACCATCCCCCCGGCGGCTTTGTTGGAAAAGTCGGTCGCGGTGTTGGAGATCAGGAGCTCCTCACGGTTGGTGTCCACGATGGCAAAGATGAGCATCATCAAAAACATCATGTTGTACCCGCTCAGGGATGAAAACAGCCAAGACTCAAAGACCGCAGAGAAGACCATCGAGCACAGGAAGGGAATGAGAAACTGGAAGTTGCGCACCTTGCGGGCCGCATTTCCCAGGAAGCCGACGAAGCAGAGCGTTCCGACGATGCCTGTATTCACCGCAAAGGCCAGAAATGAGTTGTGTACCCCGCCTTGGTGGCCGGAGTGCCAGAGCTGGAAAGTGGTCTTCTCCACAAAGAAATATTCCTCGCAGGCAAATCCACAACCGATGAGGGGCGACTTCTGGATCAGGTCCACCGCGTGCTGCCAGGCAAAGATGCGCCCGGAGCCCGAGCCAAATTCCTGGATGCGGAAATAGGCTTCCAAGCCAAATGCCGTCACCACCTGCTCCAAGTCGATGTTGTACACGAGCAGGGCCGTCACGGGCAGGAAGATGAACAAAAAGGTCATCCGGCGAAAGGTGCTGCCCTGCAAGCCGACCACCATCAAGAAAAACAAGGCGACCGAGAAGATGGCATTGCGGCTGGAGCACATGAGCAGGGAGATCATGATGAGCAGCCACGCGCTCACCTTGAGGTAGATCGAGAGCCGTCGGTCGCGCTTGAAGAGGTACCAAGCCATGGGGCAGAGCATGGTCACAAACATGCCCATGCCATTGGGGTTGCCCATCAAGCCATTGTACCGCACGCCGCCATAGGACACCAACTCGGGCGTCACGGGCAGCATGAGGAAACCGATGCCCAAGATCGTGAGGCAGAGGTAAAAAAAGTCGACCATCGTCTGGATGCCGTAGCGCTCAAACTTGTGGTGGATGTAGTTGAAGGCCACAAAATAGAGCACCGCAAAGGAGATGGTCTTGCTCACGGCCGTCGAGAGGCTGGGGCTGAAAATGAGCGCCAAAAACGAGATCCAAATGAAGGGCACAAAGGACAGCATCAAGGCGTTTACGCGGTAGTAGTGGGTGCGTAGCTCGTAGATGGTCATGATGAACATCAAGACCACGAGCTCCCCCCGCAGCGGCTTGATGAATTGCAGGAAGTCTGCCCGGCTGTCGCCCATGATGAGCGCAAACATGAAGAGCAGCAGGATGGAATCGTGCTCGTCGCGCAAGAAGAGGAAAACAACGCCGATAGCGACCACCGCCATCGCGATGGGTGCAAAGACCATGCCCCCCAACATCATGGCAGGCATGATGAAAAAGAAGAGAATACGGTGACGTTCGATTACATCCAGCAAAGCGGCGCGGATTAAAGCGTGTGCAATTTAGGAATAATGCCACATATCGCGCAACAATGCAAGATGCCCCTGGGCGACGGCCTCCCAGGTAAAGCGCTCCCTCACCTTGTGGAGCGAGCTGCGCGACAGCGCCTCAAATGCCCCGGCATCCATTTCCAGCATCTCCCGCATGGCCGCTACGAGGCTCACGACATCGTTTTTGGAGACAATGCGCCCGTTGGTGGCATCGACCAGTTCCAGTGTGGCACCCGTGTCGGTCACCAACACGGGCATGGCACGCGCCATCGCCTCCAACACCACCGTCGGCATGCCCTCAAACAAGGTCGGCAACACAAACACCTGATCCTCAAGATAGCAGCGGTCCAAATCCTCGTCGCTCACAAATCCCATGAAATTTACATTGCCCAGGTGCCCATACCGCCCCTTCATTTCCTCAAACAGCGGCCCCTTGCCCGCCAAGTCGAGTGCAAACGCGTCTTGGAAGCCTTGTTGATTGAGCTGCTGGGCGGCCTCCAGCAGGATCCCGATGCCCTTGTTGTAGGCAAAACGGCCCACAAACAGGAAGCGCAGCGGCCGCATGGGCGATTTCAGGAGCTCGGCATCGGCCACCGGCAGCAGGCGGGTGGCATTGGGCAGGACGACCACGTTTTCGGGGCGGCCGTTGCGCTGCAAGATGCCCGTGAGGCTGCCCCCGAGGGAGACCACACGCGCAGCCCGCCGGAAGAGCCGACGAAACACATGGCGGTAGGGCCAGGTCTTGAGCTTGTCCTTGAGGCCCAGCACCTGAAACGGCTCCAGGCCATGCGGGTTCACAATCAAGCGCTGCTGCACCCGCTCCACACCCACCCACACGCTCAGCCCCTGCGAATACACCAGATGATCGGGCCGCTTCTCCAATTCCGCCAAGACCAGCCGCGAGTAGTCCTTGAGTTCCCTGAAATAATGCTTGCGGCCCGGCAAGGGCGGCAGTGCGACCTCCTCGATGCCCGCCATTCCCCCAAACACCTGCTCGCCAGGATGCGGATGCAGCACCGTGATCTCCAGCTCACCCGTCGCGGCGAGCGCCTCGATGAGCAGGCGCGAGTGCCGCTGCATGCCCCCCACCGAAAACGGGAAGATGCCGTCGGTACAAAAGACCACCTTGATTTTGCCAGCCTTGCCCAATTGCGTCAGTTTTGTGGGGTCGTGGAATCGGGCGGCACCGGCAAATCGAGCTTGAGCCGCAGAAACTTGTGCATGGTCCAGGCGATCCACAGCATGAGGATCGGCACTGTCATGAACAGAAACCGGGGGTAGGAGGCCATCACCGAGATGCCGCCCAGGTACACCAGGCAAAACACCAGCAAGACCAGGATTTCCAGCGGATAGCGCTTGTAATACAGCAGCGTCGGCAGCAGGCAGAGCACACTGAGCACGATCAGGAAGATGTTGGGCACCAGATACTTCAGGTACCCGTTGCTGGGCTCCAAAAACGACAGCGGATGGCTGAAAAACGTGCGGCCCATGTTGGCGATCCAGTTGTAGGCAAATTTCTTGGGGTGGGCCTTGATGTTCTCGATGGCCTTGCGCTTGAGCTCCGCATCGATGGCCACCGGATCCAAACCCCGGATGCTGGCAAAATAGGCCCCATGGTTGCGCATCAGCGTCGTGTCCTCCTCCAAGGTGGGCATGTGCCAGTCGCCCAACTCATGCTCATAGGGCGTCGACATCCAGTAGAGTTGCAATCCGCCTGCATTGCCCCAATAAAATGGCTTGCCGGTGATGGAGTAGGTGTAGAAAAGATAAGGCAGGCAAAAGGCCATCGAAAACAAAAAGACCTTGCTCATGTGCCACATGCGCTTGGAGCGGCCGCGCAGCAGCCACACCAGCAGGCACACCACGATCATGACCGCCAGCACATAGCCAAAGACCACCTTGGTGAGGGCCAGCTCGCCCAGCAGGCAGCCCGGCAGCAGCAGGGCATGCCAGCGATAATCCTTGAACCTGAATGCCTTGCAGATCAGGAACGCCGCCGTCACCGTGAGAAACATGCTCCAGGCCTCGGTCATGACATAAGGCAGGCCCACCTCATACATGGGCCAGTAGCAGGCAAAGATCAGGCTGGCCAGCAAGGATTTCTGCCGCGAGACATAGAGGTTGAACAGTTTGAAGAAGAATACGACCGAGCTGTAGAGCAGCAACGCATTCACCAGCTTCAGGACAAAGATCGGTGTCTTGAGCGCCACAAAAGGCATGAGCAGCAAGGGATAACCCGGCCCGCTCCACAAAAAATTCCCGCCCTCCAAGGCAAACCGTCCCTGGAGCAAGTTCTCGGCATAGTCCCAGTAGCGGTTCTCGTCGAGCACGAGCGTGTCGTGGGGAGACAGCTTGAGCGCCAGCACCATGTACATGAGCAGGATCGGCAAAAACACCACCCAGGGGTTGGCATTGGCGAGCGTATGGATGAGTTTGCGCAGCATGGAGATCAGAAATTGACCGGGCGTGCCGGATTGAGGTGATACTTGGCGGCGCTGTCGTAGTTGGAGACGGCAGGTGGATGGGCGATGGCCTCGCGGAGCAATTGGCTCGTGTACTGCGCGCCCCGCAGATTCACGTGGGAGGTATTGAGGAAAAGGCTGTCGGGCCATTCCCAGGTGTCCCATTGCACCAGCCGCACATTGGGCTCGGCGTCCATCCACGTGAGCAGGATGGCCCCCCGTTGCAGGGCAGAGGTCTCCATCGATTCGTAAAACGAGCCGTGGTAGGGCGCCACGACGATGATGAACTTGCGGTCGCGGTGCTCCTCAAACCGGCGAAACAGCGTGTCGATGAGCTCCTGCGTCGGGTCCCATTGAAAGACGCTGTCGCGCCGCTGCTGCACCATCAAGGCAAAATAGGAGGAGTCAAAGGGCGACTTGTCGATGGCCGCGCCACGGTTCACGGCCTTGGTGAGCTGCATGCGCTCGTTGAGCCGGTCCTTCATGAAGGCATCGAGGTTCCCGTAGTACCTGATGCCGGGAATCTCCATGTGCGCGCCATACTGCCCCGACTTGCGCAGCAGTGGCCGCACCTCGGGCAGGTCGGTATGGGGCAGGTAGCTGTTGATGTCGCCCATCTGGTAAAAAAACATCCCGTAGTCAAAGTTCAGGATGATGGGCGTGGTGTCGGGCCGGGCCAATGCACGCTTCAGGAAAATGTCCATGGCCGCAAAGCCGATGCCATTGATGCCATAGTTGAAATAATTGGGGCCGATGCTGTCGGGGATGAAGCTGCACAGTGCCCGCGAGCTGCCGATGATGGGCGTCTCCCCCGGCTGCGGCTCCTGGATGCGGTACAGCTTGGCGGCCCCATGGCTCGGCGTCTGCTCGATCAGGAATTTGCGCACCATGGCATCCAATCCCAGGCAGGCCAGCACCCCCACGATGGCCAGCGGCAGCAAGATGCGCAGCAGCAGCTTGCCAAATTGGCGGCGTTGCACCGATGGGCTGGGCAGCGGGGTCTCCATGGCCTCAGAATTGGAAGTAGATGAAATCACTGGAACCTCCTTTCCCCAAGAGCAGGATCACCAGGCCCGCCGTCACCAAAAAACCTAGGTTGTACTTGAGTTTCATGTCCTTCGGCAGCAGGTAGGAACCCAGCAGCAAGGCCACGGCACCCAGGCTCAGCGCAAAGTTGAACGGCCCCTGGAAGGCCATCACCTCAGACAAATTGATGTGAAAGTCAAAGGCCACGAGCTTGCGCAGCACGGTCATGGCCTGCCCGAAATTCTTGGCCCGAAAAAACACCCATCCGACCACCACCAGCACAAAAGTGATCGATAGGCTGGCAAAATTGACAATGCGGGGCACCTTGGCGAGAAACGTCTGCGTCCTGAGCCGCGTGCGTCCGGCATCAGACCAGCGCTCCCAGACCAAGAGGATGCCGTGAAAGGCCCCCCAGATCACAAAGGTCCAGTTCGCCCCATGCCAGAGCCCGCTCACCAAGAAGGTGATGAAGAGGTTGTAATACATGCGCCACTTCACGACGCGGCTGCCACCCAGGGGGATGTAGACATAGTCCTTGAACCAGCTCGACAAGGAGATGTGCCAGCGCCGCCAAAACTCGGTGATGGACTTGGAGAGGTAGGGCCGGTCGAAGTTCTCGGTGAGGTTCACGCCCATGATGCGGGCGCAGCCGATGGCGATGTCGGTGTAGCCCGAGAAGTCGCAATAGATCTGGAAGGCAAAAAACAGGGCCGCTACGGCCACGGCGATCGTGCCAAAGTCCTGTGGATGGCCATAGACCTCGTTCACATAGACCGCGAGGCGGTCGGCGACGACGACTTTCTTGAAGAAGCCGTAGGCGATGCGGTTGAGTCCGATGAGGGTGCGGTCGTAGTCGAATGCGGTGCGGGCCTTGAGCTTGGGCAGCATGACGCCAGAGCGCTCGATGGGCCCGGCCACGAGCTGCGGCCAATAGCAGACAAACAGCGCAAAGTATCCCAGGTGCCGCTCAGGCTCCTTTTGCCCACGGTACACGTCGATCGCGTAGGCCATGGACTGGAAGGTGTAGAAGCTGATGCCGACGGGCAGGAGCACGTGCAGGATGGGAAAGGGTGCCCCCCCTCCCGCCAATCCGGCGACCGCATTGGCCGAGCCGCTGAGGAAATCGAAGTATTTGAAGAAAAACAGCACCCCGACGTTCATGCCCAGGCTGGCCCAGAGCCACCGGCTGCGGGCCTTGGGGTCCTGTGCATCGCCCATGGCCCGCACGACAAAGAAGTCAAACAGCGTCGAGAACATGATGAGCAGCACATACTCGATGCGCCAGCACATGTAGAAATAGTAGGAGCAGATGAGCACAAAGACCCAGCGCACCCGATGCGGCACGAGAAAATACCCGATCAGCACGATCGGCAAAAACAACAGAAACTGCGTCGAATTGAATAACATCCCGTAGCAAAAGAGCCTGCAAAATAGGGATTTTATTGGAGAGTGTGGTGGATGTTGCTGGGGCGGTTTGGCCCTGGCACTCGCGGCGTGGGAGCGGTCACATGCGGCGCGCCCCGATCAAAGGTCGGGACAGCGCTATCCTGCACGAGGCCTCCGGCCTGAGCGGGGTAGGGTGACGGGCGATGATGACAGATATCCTCTCAGGTACTTTGAGCGCAGGCCAGCTCTCTGGCGTACGCAATCAGGCACCATTTTATTCACACAGTATTACTCATCTTATCGAGATAGGTCTTGGGGTTGAAAGTATTCGGAAATCCCGCACACAATTTTAGGTTCTAAGCTTTGATCCCTTGGATATTGCAACAAGGATCGTATCTAGTAGTCTAAATTTTTTCAGATAAATGACCACCACATATATCAAAAAATACTGGGCAGAAACCGATACCTGGTATTGGTTTCACTTTGTGGATGGCTGGGTTGAACGGCAAATCGAAGTTTGGCCGACAGGAGCCTCACTTAATTCAAGGGCTGGCAAACATGGAGGTGGGGACGATATCGCTGATCAGCCGTTGAGTGAATTGGAGTTCGAAGCGGAAGAGACCATCACCCAAGCAGAATTTAAGGATGAATGGTCTCGACACCAATAACGCGATGCATGATGCATTGGCGACGCAAGTTGCTGAAATAGGAAAATAATCTCTCGATTAAAACAATGAAACCACTCCACATCTCCTGCATCCAAGGCGACATCACGGCCATCGCCGTCGATGCCATCGTGAACGCTGCCAACACGAGCTTGCTGGGGGGCGGTGGGGTCGATGGGGCGATCCATCGCAAGGGCGGGCCTGAGATCTTGGCACAGTGCCGGGCGATACGGGCGCGGCAGGGTGGTTGCAAAGTCGGGGAGGCTGTGATCACGGGTGGCGGGTTGCTCCCTGCGAAATATGTGATCCATACTGTAGGGCCCGTATGGGTCGGTGGTCACAATGGGGAGCAAGGCCTGCTGGAAAATGCATATCGTAACTGCCTGTCGATCGCGCAGGAAAACGGGTTACGCTCGATCGCATTTCCGGGTATCAGCACGGGTATTTACAAGTTTCCCAAGGAGCTTGCAGCCACGATCGCCATCGCTACCGCGAGGGATTTTCTACAACAGCCGACGAGCATCGAGCAGGTGCTGTTTGTGTGCTACGATGCGGAGAATCTGGCGGTCCATGAACGGTTGTTGGGGCCGGAAATGGAGTACTAATCAATCGATCAAATCGCTCTGTGCCAAAACAACATCGTTAGTATCCAATAAAGGTCGCAAAGGCCTGCGAGAGGGCACTGGAAGGCCGCTGCCCCTATCGGCAGCGGGTCTGTGGCTGTGGACCGGCACGGGCCGCAGCCACAGACGGCACCCACCCCAGCGGGCACGCCCTGGAAGCGCCCGACCTCCCGCATGGCAAGGGCCCATGCGGGGGGTCTCGCCCTCATCCGAACGAAACGACCGACATCCAGTATGCGCTTGGCCTTGCTGGACGCCAGGGCGGCGCTGGATCGACCGACGGAAATTCGTGGGGTGATCGAGGGGGAAATGTCAAATCAACTGCTAATTTTGTGGTATCTAATGAATTGAATATGAAAAAGTCTTATTCCCTCTTGGCGGCCTTTGCATTGTTGGCTGCGCTTGTTTTTACCGCATGCCCCAGCACCAATGGTGGCGGCGGGGCTGGCACCGACACGACGAAGGTCGACAGTGTGCCGCCTGCTCCTGGGCATGACTATGGCGGGGCTGTGATCACGCTGGAGCGCGAGGTGTGCTTCGGGCGCTGCCCCAGCTATACCCTGAAGATCGAGGGCAATGGCAAGGTGAGCTATGAGGGTCGCCAATTTGTGGCGGTCACGGGTGCGCAGTCGGGGCAGGTCTCGCCTGACTCGGTCAAGGTCTTGGTGGACGAGTTTTTCAAGATGGATTATTTTGCGCTGCCAGATTCATTTGACAGCCAAATCACGGATGTGCCGCATTACATCACTTCGATCAGCATCGACGGCAAGTACAAGCGTGTTTTTGACCGCGATGGTGCGCCGGCCGCGCTGCATGCCCTCGAAGACAGGATCGACCAAGTCGCTGGGTCGGGGAAGTGGGTTGTCGCTGAGGAAAAATGAATAGGTAACAGGGAGTAAGTCGTTGGGGCAGGGAAGTGGGTTGTTTCCGAGGAAAAATGAAAAGGGAGTAGGTAGCAGGAAGTAGGTTCTAGCTGCCTGAACCTACAACCTGCCACCTCCCAGCCGCCACCTCCCACCCCCTCCGTCATTTTCCATCTTCCATTTTCCATTTTCAATTAGCTTTGGGGATGATCCCTGTAATGGAACATTTTTATACGCTGCAAGGTGAGGGCCGATGGGCTGGGACGCCGGCGTATTTCATTCGGCTGGCGGGCTGCGACGTGGGTTGTGTGTGGTGTGATGTGAAGGATAGCTGGACCGTGGCGCCTGAGCAATGGGTGCCGATCGCCGACATGGTGGCGCTGGCCAAGGATTCGGGCACCCAGCGCGTCGTGATCACGGGGGGCGAACCGACGATGTATGACCTGGCGCCGCTCACCGAGGCGCTGCATGCCGCGGGCTTGCTCTGCCACATCGAGACGGCGGGGGTGCATGCTTTTTCAGGGAATTTTGACTGGATCACATTCTCCCCCAAGAAATTCAAGGCTGCGCTGCCCGAGTTTTACAAGCTGGCACATGAATTGAAAGTGATCGTGTATGTGGCGCAAGACCTGGTCTGGGCAGAGGCCGAGGCGGCCAAATGCGACCCGGCTGTCACCAGTTTCTATTTGCAACCAGAGTGGTCGCGCCGCGACCGTGTACACCAAGTGATCGATTACATCAAGGCCAATCCCAAATGGAAACTGAGCCTGCAAACGCATAAGTATGTCGAGATTCCCTAGCATGAAGCGACTGGCCCTTTTCTCCCTGAGTTTCTGCCTGCTCATGATGCTGGCGAGCTGCAAGACCCAAGCCCAAGGCGGGGGCAAGCCCAAGCCGAGCGACTATGGGATCAAGAGCAAAAAGGCGCTGGACCTCTACGAGCAAGGCCGCGCCGAGGCCCACGACCACCGCGACTACCAGCAGGCGATCATGCTCTACCGCGAGGCCATCGCGCTCGAACCCACTTTTGGGGAGGCCTATTTCCAGGCAGGCGCCTGTGCCCACGCCCGACAGGACTACCCGCTGGCCTACGAGTTTTTGATGAAGGCCAAGGAGCTGCAAAAGGAACCCAATCCAATGCTCTACTACTTCCTGGGCAATGCCTCGCTGGCTGAGGGGCACTACGATGAGGCCGCCAAGAACTATGACGACCTCGCTGCGCTGAATCCGCCGCTCACGGCTGCCGACCTGAAGGTCTTGGAGCGCAACCGCAAGGTCTCGCACTACGGGGCGCAGATGATGAAGCACCCGGTGAAGTTTGAGCCGGTGAATGTAGGGGACAATGTGAACAGCATCGGGGAGGAATACATGCCCAACCTCACGGCCGACGGGCAGACGATCTTCTTCACGAGCCGCCGGCCGGGCTGCACGGGTGGCTACCAGGCCGAGTTCAGGGACTTCACGGAGGATTTTTACTACAGCGAGATGGTCGATGGCAAATGGCAGCCTTGCAAGAACCTGGGCCCGCCGATCAACACCGACTTCAACGAGGGCGCGCCGAGCTTCTCGCCCGACGGGCAGTGGGCCTACTTTGCGAGCTGTGGCCGCGACGGGGGCTATGGCAGTTGCGACATCTACATGTCACGGCTCCAGGGCACGACTTGGAGCAAGCCCCAAAACCTCGGCCCGATCATCAACACCCCTGCCTGGGAGTCGCAGCCCTGCATCTCCAACGATGGCAAGACCCTCTACTTCTCCAGCAACCGCCCCGGCGGACTCGGCACGCACGACATCTGGTATGCGACGCTCGTGAATGGCAAGTGGACCGAGCCCAAGAACATGGGCGCCCCCGTGAACAGCGAGGGCAGCGAGCAGGGTCCCTTCATCCACGCCGACGGCAAGACCTTCTATTTCTCCAGCGACTTCCATCCCGGATTTGGCAACTACGACATGTTCATCTCCCGCGCCACGGCCAATGGCTGGTCCAAGCCTGATAACCTGGGCTATCCGCTCAATACATCGGGTGCCGAGGCCCAGATATTTGTGGAATCCAAGGGCAATCAGGGCTTTCTGGCGTCGTCGCGGGCTGGCGGATTGGGCAAAAACGACATCTACAGCTTTGTCCTGGACGAGCGCATCCGCCCCGACTTCACGACCTATGTGCGCGGCATCGTGACCGACTCCAGCACAGGCGCGCCCCTGGACGCGACCGTGACCTTCATCAACACTGCCACCGGAGACACGATCCGCAATGTGCGCACCAATGTCGCCTCGGGCCGCTACATGCTCACCCTGCCGCTGGACCAGGACTATGTCGCATTTGTCGACAAAAAGGGCTATCTCTTCAGCAGCAAGGTCTTTTCCTTGAAGAATGTCGATCCCAAGACCACGCCATTCTTTGACGTGGACATCCAGCTCAAGCCGCTGCAAGTGGGCCTGCAGGTCGTGATGAGCGCCATTTTTTACGAAACCAACAAGTTTGACCTGCTCGACAATTCCAAGCCCGAGCTCGAGCACATGTTTTCCTTCCTCAAGCTCAACAAAAATGTGAAGGTGGAGATCGGCGGCCACACCGACAATGTCGGCAACAAAAAGGACAACCAGGTGCTGAGCGAAAACCGTGCGGGCGAGGTGCGCAAATACATGATTGCGAGGGGCATTCCCGCAGAACGCATCACCTCCAAGGGATTTGGCGACACGCAGCCCATGACCGGCAACGACACCGACGCCGGCCGCGCACTCAACCGCCGAACGGTGTGTACGATCGTCGGGATTTGAGTTGGGTTTCGGGAGAATGGATCTCGGACCAGCATGCCCCCGTGTCACCCCGAGTGGACACAAATGGGATTTGCCTTTTGATCGAATGACAGCGCCGCCCTTGGTCATCCCGAGCGTAGCGCAGCGGAGCCGTCCCGATTTTGATCGGGATGAGCACAGATACACCTCCTATACAGCAGCCACACTGTCCGATAACCATGAATTTATTCAATTTTCAATCCACTGACTATCAGTACAATAAATGACTTGTCATTGGTAGCCGTCGAATGACGTGCCGAGGGGTATTGAGTCCAACACAACGGTGATGCTCAGCAGCTTGGTGATTGCGGGATGGTAAAATGTTGGTGGTGTGCGCTCGGTGTTTCCTTCTGCAAGATGCCTCCGCTGCTACGCCGCGGCGCATTCGGTCGGCATGACACGCAGGCTGTCGTTATGGGATCGTCACCACGACATTGCCGATTTTTTGGCCCGTCTCCACATACCGGTAGGCCTCGACGATGTCGATGAGTTTGAATTTGCGGTCCACGACCGGCTTGAATTCCCCTGATTCCACCAGCCCCTTGAGAAAACCCACGTCTTCCTTGCTGATGGTCGGGAGCGGAAACAGCACCTTCTTCCCGCCGAAAATCGGCGTCGTGAGTGCAAACCAGATGTTCTGCCCGTTTTTGCCGAGCTCGGTGGAGATGTAGATGCCTCTCGGCTTGAGCACGGGCTTGCATTTGCCAAAAGATGTCTTGCCGACCGCATCAAAAACCAAGTCAAACCGCTGCGTGGTCTGCGTGTAGTCTTGCTGCTGGTAATCGACGACTTCATCGGCCCCCAGGCCGCGCACAAGATCCACATAAGGGGTGCCGCAGACGGCTGTGACCCGAGCGCCAAAGTGCTTGAGCAACTGCACGGCCGCCGAGCCGATCGCCCCCGTCGCGCCATACACGAGCACGTTGTCGCCCGTCTTGACCTTGGCCGCGCGAATGTCGCAGAGCGCATAATGAGAGCCCTCGACGATCGGGGCCGCATCCTCATAACCCATGTCTGCGGGGATCAATGCCAATGGGGCATCTTGGGCAATCGTGAGGTACTCAGCATGGCCTCCCCAAGTCTGGTCACTGAATCCAAAGACCCTGTCGCCGACCTTGAAGGCAGTCACAGCCTCGCCAATCGCGGCGATTTCCCCGGCAAATTCACAACCCAAGGTCTTGTTTTTGGGTCGCCACAATCCGCTGAAAAACCGGGAAATGAAATACTCGGCGCTCCTGAAGCCACAATCGGTGCGGTTGACCGTGCTGGCATGCACCCGCAGCAGGATTTCATGGGCGAGGGGAATGGGCTGCGGGACGTCCACAATCTGGACGACCTCTGGCGGACCATATTGGGTATATTGAGCAGCTTTCATCGTTTCTTGGAATTTGGGATCCTATGCACCGCCCTCTGCGGTCAGCAGCAACCGCCGCCGTCGTAAAACCAGGTCGATCCTGAAATGAAGATGTCAGGCCGCCCCAATCCCGCCAATGCGCCGGCGGTCTTGTCGCAAACTGCCAAGGGCATATTGCGCAGCATGTTGTGCCCCTTGCCGTCGTCAAACATTTCCTCCATCCCAAAATAGATCGCCGACTTGCCCGTGAACACACAAGGCCCATCTGCCGGCATCGGGTCCTTGATGGCGCAGACCTCCACGCTCTCGATGAAGACTTGGTAGGGCGTGTTGTAGTGCAGGGGATCCAAGATGCGGTAGGGACGGCGTGCCCTGATCTCGACCGTGCCAAATCCGCAATCGGTGATCATCTGGATGTAGTCCTTGAGCGGCAGCGCACCGCTGAGGCAGAGCGCCCGCAACTGGGGATCGTTTTTGAGGCTGTCGGGCATGGCCTGGTCGCACACGGGGTCTGAGAGCACGAGGCGGCCGTGGGGCTTGAGCACGCGGTACATTTCCTGCAGCGCCTGCCGCAAGTCTGCTTCCTCAAAGATGTTGAAGAGGCAGTTTTGCG
>JANMIM010000632.1:0-3337 GCA_031375795.1 Bacteroidota bacterium | reverse complement strand
ATGGAACAGTTCCATGGCATGATAGGCATTGGAAATCGTGGATTCGGTCAGCGGCTCCGTCAAGGAGGCGTTTCGTGACAACAATGCCGAGAGTCCCGTCTCCATCACCACATAATCCAAGGTCACGGGCATGTCGCGCATGACTTCCGCAAGGCGCAATCGGATGTTTTCGTCCAAATCACGGCTCTCCAGCACGACGTGCCGATGCCGGTTGAGGTACACCCGCATCAAGTGCTTGAGCTCGATGAGCTTGCGCGCCACCAAGTATTCGTTGCCTTGCATGGCATTGGTAAATTCATGGTCGTGGAGGCTCACCCGAAATTGATCGGGATGGTTTTGGTCGATCCACTTGGATTTTCCAGACAGCGGCGGCCCGAAAACGATGGTCACGCGCTGGTTGCGGGTTTCCAATTCCGAGGTCTGCTTGGCAGGGATCAGCTTCTCCAGGAGTTGCATGTCAGCCATCTTGTAGGCATTCCAAACAGCATTTTTGTGTCGCAGATTCCATTGCAGCGATGCCGTCGTCAAGTCGGCAAACCGCCCCAACTCAAACTCCACCTGCGGGGCTTTGAGTTCCCTGAATTCCTTCATGTAGGCGAGTACCTCGGTCTTGTCGTCGCAATCCCGGCCCAAGAAGTCGCACCATGCAAAGATGCCCAGCAATCGCAAATCGGTACGGGTGCCCAGTCGCTTCAGCGATTCGATCGGGGCTTGGGCCAAGGCCATGCGCAAGGGCAATCCATGCCAGCGCACCAAGTCCAAGATGCGGCGGCGCGCGCTGTCGGAGACATCGGGCTGCTGCAGCAAAATCTCCAAAGCAAATGCCAATCCGGCACGCTCGTGACCCGGCGAACGATGGCGACCATGCTCCAAGATGGTCGTCACTGTCTTGCCGACATCGTGCAATACAGAGGCCCAATAAAGCACCTGCAACTCCTCCTGATCCAATCCAAATTCGTCCTGATGAAGCAAAAATTGATCCAGCACATACTGGGTATGTGCCAAGACACTTCCCTCCCGATGATACCGTGGGTTTTGGGGCGTAGCCTCCATGCGCTCGATGAGCGACTGGGGAAGGGGAAGAGGTGAACCGGCTTTCATCATACCACCTGCAAATTACGTAGAATCATCGATTGTACCCCATGCAATGCGCAGACACTTGCCTGTCGAAAATCATTGCAGCAGATCGCGCCACGACATGGCTACCCTTGCGCAAGAAATCGCTTGTGCCGGAAACGAATGTCCTCCGAGGCAAGCAAGCACTGTAGCAATGACTGGTACTCAGGGGCAGTCAAGATACCAACAAGCTTCAACTTGCCATGCCTTGCATGGACATCCAGAACTTCCACACTGTTGATATCCAATCCACTGCCCGCATAGACATAGGTGTCACGGTTGAAGCACCAACCGGCTGTGGTCACTGGCCTTCCAGCCTTGAATTTGTAACAGGAGTAGGGCGAGGCTTGCACGCATCCCGGCTTTGCTCGGAGCAACGCGTCGTCGCAGTCCACCTGGGTGGGCCAACAATGCAGCACGAGGCAAGCACTTGCGTCGTGTTTGAGTACGATGGAAAATTTCTGCTGTGGCCCACGGCCACTTCCAAAATCCCACGCTTCAAACAGATACAGCCCACCCGTCGGGTACTTATCGGGCGGTGTCTGTGTGGCCATATTGGTTGGCAAAGTAGTGGATGTGGGCTTTCCTTTCAAGGGCCTCCTTGGCAGCCAGGTAGGCATCAAACTTGGGGCCTTCTGAAACCTCAGCGGCAAGATCGATCAGTACGTCTGGCGTGAGGTCTCCCAAGAGAAACCTGGTTTCGAGCTTGTGGAGCCCGACGACCTTGGCCCAAGGGCCATTGTCTGCGTGGCCCAGCTGGCTCAGCTGGTACCCGCTCAGGCTCCCATAGTCCTCGACGATGCGCGCCAAGAGTCCCATTTCATAGGCACTGAACTCGCTGTCGTCAAAGTCGCCTTTGGCTTCCAGGTTGATCTCGATGTTTCCCGATTCTTCGTTTTCAAATCGCTGGATCGTGAGGAACCGATCCAGTGAGCAATCCCCAAATGCTGGGTCCACGGTGGCGACTCCATGCCTCAACTCGGTCCAAACGCTGCTGGCGACGGGGCCAAACTTCCAGGCTTTGTACTCCAGCCATGTCACGGGCACTCCTTTTTCACGCACGGCTTGCAGATCCAGGAAGTACAGCAGTTTGAGTGCCTTCATGGAAGGAAGATAGGCGATGTGTTGTGCAAAATAGCGCAAGACGTTGCCGATCTTTTCATTGTTGATGCTGCGATACATGATCTGGTGGGTGATCCCCATTTGGTTGGGGGCGCTAGGGAATTTGAATCTTCCTGACCCCGCTTTTCCTTCTCCTCGATTCATTCTTCATTCGATTTCCCCAAAGTTACTGCTTTTTTCAGTTTCCCAACTTTTTTATCATTTTATTTTTCATTCCCTCCGTTTCGCGCATTCACCCACCGATGATGGCTTTTGGTATGGGCATTTTTTCGGGAATGGTTCAATTTCCCCCATCCAATTCTTCTTCGTCTTCATTGTCCTCTTCCTCCTCCTCTTCGATCGGTGGGTTGGTGGTCACTTCTTTGCCGTAGTCGTCAAATTCCTTGAGGAGATCGGCATCTTCCTCCATGTCGGTATCCCACTCATAGTCGTCGAGTTCCTCTCCTTGGTCCCAGTCCCAATCGGTTTCCTTCATGAATTCGGGGTCAAACTCCTCGTCTCCGAGATCGTCAAAGTCAAAATCGTCGGCAGTAGGCAGCACCATCGGCCCTTGGTAGCTCGCATCCATCCACAGCTCAAATTCGACGCGGCGATTCATGTTTTTGTGGGCCTCGTTGTCGTTGGCGACCAGGGGCCGGGTCTCCCCAAAGCCCTGCGCGGTGATCATGTCCTCTGAAAATTCGCCGGCTTTGATCAAATAGTGCCGGATGATCGCCGCGCGCTTGCGGGAGAGCTCCAGGTTGTACTTGGCCTCTCCGTCGCTGTCGGTGTGCCCCTTGATTTCCAAGCGAAACATCGGGTACTTTTTCAAAAAAGCGACCAAGTAGTTGAGTTTGGGCTCAATCTTGTCGTTGAGGTCGTAGCTGTCGTCCTCAAATTCAAGGTTCTCAAACACCATCGGCTTACCAGCGTCGAAGCTCTTGGTGATGGCTGTAAATGTGGTGTCGCCGCTCAAGGAGACCTCCTCCTTGATCGTGAGGAAGTTCTCGCCTTGGATGTAGATGTCGTACTTGTGGTTGTTGATGAGGTCAAATTCAAAATAGCCAAACTTGTTGATGTGCTTGGGAGCCACCTCGATGCCTTGGTCGCGGTCGATCAC
>JANMIM010000623.1:0-4024 GCA_031375795.1 Bacteroidota bacterium | reverse complement strand
GCCGACGTGATGGACAAGGTGGAAGGCGTTGCAAAAAAGACAGGAAAACCCGTGCTTTTCACAGAGGTGGGCTTCAGGAGTTGTGCCAAACCCTGGACCAACCCCCATGCAGAGGCAGACGGGCGCCCCATCGACGATGCCGCACAGGAAGCCTGCTACAAGGCCATGATTGCAGGGCTGGAGGGCAGGGATTGGTGCAAGGGGGTGTACCTATGGAAATGGCCGGCCTACATGGACGATGCGCAATATGACCCAACGGGATTCACACCGCTGGGCAAGCCCGCCGAGCAGTTGGTCAGGGAATGGTTTGGACGAAAATAACTTTGCGCGGTCCCTGATATCGCGCAGCACGATTTGATCGAACAACAGGATATGAAAAACAAGATTGGCCTTTTATTATGCATGTGCCTCTTAATCCTTGGCAGCATCGGTTGCAACCAGAAACCCGTCGCGAGCGACGCCCCGCTGCCGATCAACAAATTTGACGATCCCAAGATCCTCAAGATTTACGACTGGGCCGACCACCGTGCGACGGACTCCCTTCTTCCTTTCCTCGCCGACAGCAATGCCCGTGTGCGCCGCGAGGCAGCGCTGGTATTCGGCTCGGCGCAGGACGCCAAGGCAGGCCCGGAATTGTCGCGGTTGCTTCAAGACCGCGATCCCGAGATCGTGGCCGCAGCAGCCTGGGCCCTCGGCCAATTGGGAGACAGCACATTTGCCCTCGCCCTCTCCCCTGCCCTACTGACCTCCACCGGAAAGGCGCAAATCGCAGTCGCCGAGGCGCTGGGCAAGGCCGGCACGTTGGCGCAGGTCGCCGAGGCCATCACCCTTTGCAATGAGAAGAAGCTGCCTGCCATCGCACAGGGAGCGGTGATGCAGGCCGTCTACCGGGCCGGGCTGCGCAAAAAGGTGCCCGCCACGGCGCAAGCGTTTGCTTTTGAGGCGCTGCAAAGCAATGATGAGCAGACACAACTCTATGCCGCCGCGTTTCTGGGCAGGGTCGCCGAGTCGGGCCCCATCGTGGACCCCGAACAGCTGCTCGCCCCGATGCGCACGATCCAATCCGCCGACGTGCGGCAACGGTTGGTCAAAGCCTTTGTGCGGTGCAGTGACTCAGCGTGCACCGCGCGGTTGCAGCAAATCGTCCTCGATCCCAAGGAGCAACCCGCCACCCGCGCCAACGCATTCAGGGGTGCCGGAGGGGTGCATGCCCTGCAGGTGCAGGCACGCACAGCCCTGCATGATGCAAGCGACCAAGTCGCCGTCGCCGCCGCCGAATATTTGGAACAGCATGATGAGGCTACTGCGCAAGAAATCCAATCCCTCGCACGAAGCATCCAAGCTTGGCGGCCCCGGGCGATCATGATGAAGCACGCCATGCAAATCGCCGTGGCCAGCAAGGAATCCTGGCAAACCGGCAATGTCAAGATTTGCATCTTGGATACGTTGATGCCTGGTGCATCGCCAGATGACTTGTATGAAAAGGCAGCCTTGTATGCTGCATTGGGACCCGACCCATCGAGCCACGCAAGCTTGATGGAATTGGTGGTTCAAAACGAGCCGGTCTTGTCGATCTATGCATTCGAGGCCTATCTTGCATTTTTTCAGCAACCCATGCGTGACAACCGCCCCGTGATCGAAAACATCGAAAAGGCCATGCACACAGGCGATGCAGGCTTGATCGCCATGGGCGCCGAGCATATCGCGAATGCTGAGGAGGTACTCACATCCCAAATCAAGGACACTGGATTTCTGGATTCCGCGCTGCTGAAACTGCGCTTGCCCGAAGACATCGAGGCCTACAACGCCGTGCTCAAGGCGATCGCCAAGGTGCAGGGGAAGAAGGCGGAACCGCATCAGCTCGGGTTTCAGCACCCCATCGATTGGAAATTGGTCCAATCGATCCCGACGGGGCAGACGGCCGAGGTCGTGACGAGTCGTGGCAAGGTGGTCTTTCGCCTCCGTGTCGAGGATGCGCCGGGTACCGTCGCCAATTTCGTCCAATTGGCGCAGTCAGGATTTTTCAATGGCAAGCGGATCCATCGCGTGGTGCCCGCATTCGTGGCACAGGGAGGCTGCCCACGTGGGGACGGCTGGGGCAGTTCGCCCGAGGCGATCAGGTCTGAATGGGCGCCGCTGCACTACCAAGCCGGCACAGTAGGCATGGCCTCGGCTGGCAAGGACACCGAGAGCTGCCAGTGGTTCATCACGCATTGCTCCGTGCCACACTTGGATGGGCGGTACACGATATTTGCCGAGGTGATCGAGGGAATGGATTTGGTGCAGCAGCTGGGCATCGGCGATGAGATCGTCACCGTCTCACTGCCCGGCCTGCTCAAATGATTGCACCGCGAGTTGCAGGGGCTCGATGGCTTCCCTGAAACGCTTTACCAGCGTGCGCGTGTGCACATGTAGGTCTTGGATCAGCAAGGAATAGCCTTGATCGGCAGCCAGTTGGATGCCGTGTGGCCTGATTTGAATTTGCAACCATTGGTAAAATACCTCACGGTCGTGCCAGTCACCCGCGAGCTCGGCTGCCAATTTTGCTTGGATCAGCAGGCCCTCCTCAAAATCTGACTTGTAGCCAGCGTCGTGGAGAAGACCGATCAAATACATCGCCTCCTTGAGACTGATCCGCGCCTTGTGGATTTCCTCGGGATCATAGCCCGCCGGCATCGCTTGGTGCATCGCCCGCAGCCTTGAGAGGGTCACTTGCACGAGCGCCGAATGCACACTTTCCTCAGAGGAATGCTTGAGGATACGAGCGATCTTTTTACCCGAATCTTCCAATGAGCTCTTTCGAAAGGCATGCCGAGCCTCTTCAAAGTAGGGTTTGGCGACACGTTGCTCTATCCGCAGTAACTTCGAGAGTTTGGGATAGGCCGCAGTTTGCAGGGTTTCGTAGTCCTCGACGACAGCGACGTGGACCTGCAATTCCCTCAATACACCAGCAGCACGAAACAAGGTTCGCAACTCGGATATCTCCTTCTTGGCACGAAACTTTCCAGCGGAAATGACTTCGCACAACCGATAGACCGAGCGAATCTTCTTGGTAGCCACCCTGAGTTGATGAATGGCCTCCTCTTGCTCGGGACCTCTTTTTACGGCGACCTTTTGTAGCACTAGTTGGCGATTTGCCTCAAAAAGACTCCATATCGCCTTGCGCAGGATATCATGTACCACCAATTCCATCGCGTCAAAATTGGCGAAAGTTCCGATCAATTTGCAGGCCACACAAAAAACTACCATTCACGACAAATTGCTTTTTAAATTGCCAATTTTGTTCTATATTTGCTACATAGGTTTGTACGAGGAAGGAGAATCAGAAAAAGTTGAGGAAAAATAAACTTATGAGTTGATTTCATGAAAATAAATCGTATCTTTGGGGGGATTTGGAGTGTGACACTGGATGGGCAAAAGAAAGACGAATTTTCTCGCGCCTTTACCAACTGGCAAGACGTCGAATATTTGGAGGCGTTCTTTGAAGACAATCTCAGCGACCTCATGCATGGGTATTACCGATTCGGGAGCGTCGAAGAAGCCGTATGGGCCACCTTGCAGGAGGCAAGGGCGATGGAATCACGGTTGCTGACGCTGTGCCAAAATGCCCGGCTAGGGATCAAACCGGGTTTGGAAGCACTTTTTGTACCCTTGAACAACCACGAATTTCGTGAACGCCGATTGGGTCGCCGCAAGGCAAAGGGTCCTGCACGCAGAAGCTGGTTGCGCATCTACGCGATCAAGATCGATGAAGACTGCTACGTGGTAGCGGGTAGCGCAATCAAGCTGAGTCACCGGATGGAAGAGCGCGTGCATACACGACTGCAGCTAAAGCAGATTGATCGGGTACGTGCCTATCTGGTGCAAGAAGGCATCGAGGATTTCGACGGTTTCTTGGAGTTGCAGCTCTAGCCCTTGGTGATCAACACCTAGATGATAGGTCTCAGGGGATGCTTCAGCGACTTTGCGTTTTGCGTCTGGCTTGGGGGCTCGGGGCTCGGGGCTCGGGGCTTGGGGCTTGAGG
>JANMIM010000589.1:0-6558 GCA_031375795.1 Bacteroidota bacterium | reverse complement strand
AGGATGTCGTCAAAATAGTCCAGGTTCACACGGCGCAGGGAGTCGGGTGCCTGCAACGAAAGCTGGTAATGCAGCGCAGCGGCATTGATGAGCTTACTGCGGTCCCAGGTGCGGATGTCGGTTTCCTCGACCTTGTCGGTCTCGGAGCGGTTGTAGAATCGCCAGGAGTTTTGCTGGAAATAGGCGGCATAGTGCTCAGCCAGAATGCTGTGCATCAGAGGCTTGAGCGGAAACGGCACCGAGTCCACCTCCTTGTTGAGCCGTTCGACATTCTTCACGATCGCATCTTCCTGCACCGAGTAGGTGTACTTCATCGTGTAGATGAGGCATTTCATCAGTTGCGCTTGGTTGGCGTCCTTTTGCGCCTTGGTGTAGATCTGCTCGACGAGCTTGAGTGCACTCTCGGGCAATCCCTGGCCCTCTAGTGAATCCACGACGGCCCAATCGGCGGTGTAGGAATCTCCGGGCTTCAGGTTGAACATCACGGGTTCAGTGTTGCTTTGCATGAAGTGAAAGGGAAAGTTGAAAAATAGGCTGGAAAAGCCGAACAAAACGATGCTGGAGACCAGGATCAGGAGGATGGATTTCTTTTGCATGACGAGAATCGGAATAGAACATGAATCAGGTGCGCGGCCGATCGGGCCCGAGCTTGTTCCTGAGGTGCAAAGTTCGGGAAGATTCCACAAGGAACGTCAAAAGAGACAAGGTAAAAGTGAAAAAATCAATCCCTTGAAATGTGACTGGCCTGCGATGGGGGTGGATCGGGCAATGGTCAGCGGCGATTCCGATTCCCCAAAGGTTGCCTTGCGGTAAGAATTTGTATTTTTGTGGCTCAACAAATCCCGTACATCGGGGTTATAGAGACATCCATGAAAAAATTTGACATTCCCACATTCTACCAAAGTCCCATCATCAGTCGGGTGAAGTCCTTGCGCAAGGATGCCGATCCCCGCAAGAAGGACTTCAGGCCCAGTGTCCTCGACTTTGGGCCGGTGAAATTCCTGATTGCCCGGCATTTTGGGTTTTGTTATGGTGTGGAGAATGCGATCGAGATTGCCTACAAGGCCATTGCCGAGAATCCCGACAAGCGCATTTTCTTGTTGAGCGAGATGATCCACAATCCCGAGGTGAACCGCGACCTGCTGTCGCACGGCATCAGCTTCATCATGGACACGGCGGGGCAGCAATTGATCCCATGGGAATCGCTGCATGCCGACGACATTGTGATCGTGCCCGCATTTGGCACGACGGTGGAAATCGAGCGCCGCCTGGGTGACATCGGCATCGGCATAGCCACCTACGATACCACCTGCCCATTTGTGCAAAAGGTCTGGAAGCGCGCCGAGAGCCTTGGAAATGAAAGCCATACCATCGTCGTGCACGGCAAGTTCAACCATGAGGAAACGCGTGCCACCTTCAGCCACAGTCGGCAAAACGCACCCACCCTCATTGTCCGCGACATGGCCGACACCCAGCAATTGGCCGACATCATCACCGGCAAGCTGCCCCTCCACGAGTTTGAAACGATTTTTGCGGGCAAATATTCCGAGGGATTTGATGCGACAAAGCACCTGGGGCGCATCGGGGTCGTGAACCAAACCACGATGCTTGCGACCGAGACGCAGGCGATCGCCGACCTGTTGCGCCTCGCGATGCTGGAGCGCCATGGCGAGGCCGACATCCAGCAGCATTTTGCAGATACCCGCGACACGCTCTGCTACGCCACGAACGACAACCAACGCGCCACTTACGGTTTGCTGGAGGCCGAGGCCGACCTTGCCATCATCGTCGGCGGCTACAACAGCTCCAATACCTCGCACATCGTCGAGCTGTGCGAGGAGAAATATCCTTCCTATTTCATCTCCTCGGCAGAAAAGATCGTCTCTCGCGACGAAATCAGCCATTTTGACTACCACCATCAGCAAGTCAAGCTCACTTTGGACTACCTCCCGAGCAAGCCCGTGACGACGATCATCCTCACGAGCGGAGCGAGCTGCCCCGACGCGATGGTCGATGCCGTGATGCAAAAAATCATTTCATTTTTTCCCGATTCCCTGTCCATCGAGGAGGCGATGGCCGCCCATAAGCAGGCATGGGCGGGTCAGTGACACGCATTAGCGCTGTCCATTGGGTGCCTGGATGATCTCCATGGCCTTGGCGACCACGATCGCCACCTGTGACTCGATGCTGTGGTGGGTCGTGTCGATCTCAAACGCATCGTCTGCCTTGCGCAACGGGCTGTCTTCGCGGTGGCTGTCGATGTAGTCGCGGTGCATGATGTTTTCCCTGACCTCGTCGGCGGTTGCGGGCTTGCCCTTGCGTGTGAGCTCGTTCATGCGCCGCGTGACGCGTGTCTCCATCTCGGCCGTGAGGAAGATCTTGAGTTCTGCATTTGGAAACACGACCGTGCCGATGTCGCGACCGTCCATGACGACGCCGCCGGTCCTGCCCATCTCCCGCTGCATCGCCACAAGCTTGCGCCGGATGCTGCTGATCGCCGCGATCTCGCTCACGACCTCAGAGACGCGCAGCGTGCGAATCTCTTGCTCGACATTCACACCGTTGATGTACATGTCGCGCCGCCCAGTCTCAGGGTTGAGCCTGAAATCCAACTGCATCTTGTCCAGCGCCTCCTCGAGCACAGGGTTGTCGGCCGCGATGCGGATGCCATGGTCGAGGCAATGGAGCGCCACGCCGCGGTACATCGCACCCGAATCGATGAAAATGTAGCCCAATCTCGCGGCTACGGCCTTGGCGGTGGTGGATTTTCCAGTTGCGGAGCAACCGTCTACTGCTATGGTGATGGATTTCACAGGCCGCAAAATTAGGCTTTGACTTCGGCTTTGCCAATGGAAATATCAACAATCGCACGGCGCTGCCGGGATAACACTGGCCCAATTGGTCGTGAGGCGATGATTTCCCTATATTTGCACCGTGAAACGGTGGAGCACACTCTTTTTTGTCCTTGCAATCGCATTGAGCCTGCCGCTGCGTGCCCAGGTTTTCAACGACCTGCGCAAGGTGGGTCCCGCCCTGAAGCTGCCCCCCAAGCTGTCTGTCGGCTTGGAGTCACGCCGCAGCTTCATCAGCTCAGTGGACGTGAAGGTGATGGGCCTCAAAGCCAGCCTCGACTTTGACCGCCGCGTGCGCATGGGGTTTGGCGTCTATTTCCTCGCCTCGGCATTCAACAAAAACTTCATCCGCAACGACATCTTCGGTCAGGTCGACACCGTCAATGCCCGGCTGCAATTCACCTACCTCACGGGATTTTTTGAATATGTGATCCTGTCGACCAAGCGCTGGGAACTGAGTCTGCCGATTCACCTGGGCATCGGCGATGTCGGGTTTCAAGGCATCGGCGAGGAGCCCAAGACGGTGCTGCTTTCTGAGTCGAGCTTGATGGCGAGCTACAAGATTTTCCCATTTTTCGGGCTCGCAGGCGGGGTGGGTTACCGTCAAATGTTGCTGGGAGGCGATTTGATCCGGGAGAATTTTAATTCACCGACCTACAGCTTTGGCCTCAAGTTTTGGATGGGTTACCTCTACGAGAAACTCATCAAAAACAGGAAGAAGCCGACGATCTAGCCCTCGAAATACTCGCAACCGCTGGTGCAAGTCTCGTGCACGGTCACGCTGTGCAAAATGGGAAGCTTGGGTTTCAGCGTCTTGTACAACCACACGCAGATGTTTTCAGAGGTGGGATTGCGCAGCAAATCCACATTGTCGCGCTCGGCGATGTCGTTGAGGCAATCGTGGTCCAGGTAGTCAATGAGGGGCTTGACGGCAGCCTTGATGTCTGAGAAATCCATCAGGATTCCCAATTCGGGCTGTATCTCTCCCATGACCTTGACCTCGACCCCAAAACTGTGCCCGTGCATGCGACGGCATTTGTGGCCTTCCTCAAAGGCCGGGATGTAGTGCGCGGCCTCAAAACTGAACTTCTTGGTGATGATAAACGGCATAGGAGGGCAAATGTACGCATTTGGTGCAAAACGGCTTTGATCGGCTGCAAGAAAAGAAACGGGGATTGCAATGAGGGGGTGAATGACGGTCAGGGATTCATCCCAGTGGCAATTGCGGCCGACAAACAACATGCTTGTGAATGTGTTTCAATTGGGTAATTTTAGGACGAATTGGTGGCGGTCGCCGCGAATTCTTGGACCGTTTGAGAAAATTAGTTTTTTGTGGATGGACGCCAAGCTCGCGAAAATCATTTCGGTGGTCGGGCTCAGTAGCTTCAAGCACACCCTCGGCGGTGTGCCGCTTGCGATTGGACTGTTTGAGGGCGACTACTTGCTGGTCGTCATGTGCACGGCTATCGGCGGCATCCTGGGAATGGGATTTTTCCTGCTCTTGGCTTCCACTTTTGCCAAGACCCTCAAGAAACGATTTCCCAAAAAGACTCCCCGAAAGATCTTTTCCCGCAAAAACCGGTTCATCGTGAAGGTGAAGAAGAATTTTGGTTTGGCAGGCATCGCCTTCTTGACGCCTTGGTTTCTGTCGATCCCCCTCGGCACCTTCATTTCCTATGGCATTTACAAAAGCAGGCGCAAGGTATTCCTCTACCAGTCCTTGTCCATCGTTTTCTGGAGCTTCGTGGGTGGCGCCGTGGGACTCATTTTCTAGCGACCGGGGCCTGTTTTTGCTTCACCTACAAACGATTGCATGGCTTCGCTCCCTTTTTTGTGCAACTCGCGCAAAGCTGTTGACAATTCGGGAATTTCGCTCTTCTTTCCTTCAAGAAATGGGACTAATTTCGAACATTATTGGTTCAGGCCGATGTTTCCAAACCGGAGCAGCGTCGCCTAGGCTTAAACATAGATGATAACGCATTGAAATTCACTGAATTCGGCTTACACGAGGAGATCCTGATGGGTCTGCGAGACATGGGATTTGAATCTGCTACCCCCGTGCAGGAGCAGGCGATCCCGATCATTTTGGATGGCAACGACCTGATCGCTTGCGCACAAACGGGCACCGGCAAGACAGCAGCCTTCTTGATCCCGGTCATCGACATCCTCGACGACATCCCAGGCGAGCACATCAAGTGCTTGATCCTCTGCCCCACCCGCGAGTTGGCGGTGCAAATCGACAAGGAATGCGAGGGATTGTCCTACCACTCCTATGTGTCGTCGTTTCCCGTCTATGGCGGCAACAAAGGCGGCGATGACTTTACTCGGCAGAAGGCAGCCTTCACGCAAGGCGCAGACATCGTCGTCGCCACTCCCGGGCGGCTGCTTCAACACATCGGGCTCGGCTATGTGGACCTCTCCAAGGTGGAATTCCTGATCCTCGACGAGGCCGACCGCATGCTGGACATGGGTTTCATCCTGGACATCCAGCGCATCATCGGCCTGCTGCCCGAGAAGCGGCAAAATTTGCTCTTCTCTGCGACCATGCCTCCCAAGATCAAGGAGTTCGCCTCCGACATCCTCCACAAACCGAGGGAAATCAGCCTCAAGGTCTCCAAGCCGGCAGAGGGCATCACCCAGACGGCCTATTGCGTCTACGATGAGCAAAAGGTGCCCCTCGTATGCAAGCTCATGACCGAGAAGCAGGTGGAGAGCGTGATCATCTTTGCCTCCCGCAAGGTGTCTGTGGACCGCATCGCACGCGCACTGAGTGCGCAGGGGCTCGAGGTGCGCGGCATGCACAGCGACCGCGACCAGCAGGAGCGCGAAGACATCGTGAACGATTTCAAGAACAAAAAATTCCCGGTGATGGTGGCGACCGACATCATGTCGCGCGGCATCGACATCGAGGGCCTGAGCCACGTGATCAACTATGACGTGCCGCCAGATCCAGAGGACTATGTGCACCGCATCGGTCGCACGGCACGTGCCGACGCCAAGGGCGAGGCGATCACGTTCATCAACGAGGACGACATGATGCGCTTCGGGCGCATCGAGAAGCTCATCGAGCGCGAAATCCCCAAGGAGCCGCTCCCAGGCGGCTTCAAGGCAGGCCCAGAGTACAATCCCAAGATGCGGAGTAGTTTCGGGGGTGGCCGCGGCGGCAGCGGTGGTGGTGGAGGTCGTGGCGGCAGCGGCGGTGGTCGCGGTGGCAGTGGCGGCGGCGGTCGCCAAGGCGGCGGCGGAGGAGGCCATAAGCATGTCCATGGCAGAGGATCCAAGCCACAGGCACCGCAGCTTCCCAACCGTGGCGAAGGGGCACCCAAGCCACCCCAAGGCCCGCGTGAGCAAGGCCCGAAGCCCCCAAGAGCCGAAGGCGCTCCCAACCCGCAGCAGCAGCCGCCAAGGCCACAAAACGTGCAGCCACCAGCGAATCCTGCATCGGCACCACAGCCTGGATCTGAGGCTCCCAAGAAGAAGAAAAACGTGCGCTGGAAAAAGAAGGGCCCGGCTCAAGGGCCGGAGAATGCGGGGTAGCAATCCTCTCCTTGATCGATCATATTTTTTCAGCGATTCAGCAAGTAAAAAATCGAACTCATAACTCCTTGGTTTTGTGATGCTTTGAAAACTTGCTGAAAAATATTTTTCAAGCTAACTTCGTTTTCGGGGAAGCCGGTGGCGTGCGCCACCTTCGGGTGGGGCCTCC
>JANMIM010000570.1:0-14838 GCA_031375795.1 Bacteroidota bacterium | reverse complement strand
CCTCAAGCGCGACTATGCCGCCAAGGGCGTGCGCGTGGTGCCGCCTGCAACCGCTCGCTATGGGGCCTTCATCTCACCGGGCGTGATCCTGATGCCCTCCTACGTGAACATCGGCGCGTATGTCGATGCGGGCACGATGGTCGACACCTGGGCGACGGTCGGGTCCTGCGCCCAAATCGGGAAAAATGTACACCTGAGCGGCGGCGTCGGCATCGGCGGCGTGCTCGAACCCGTGCAGGCAGCGCCGGTGATCATCGAGGACGACGCCTTTATCGGCAGCCGCTGCATCGTCGTCGAGGGTGTGCGCGTGGGCCGCGAGGCAGTCCTGGGTGCCAATGTCGTGCTCACGGCATCTTCCCGGATCATCGACGTATCAGGCCCAGAACCCATTGAATACAAAGGATTTGTGCCTCCAGGCTCGGTCGTCATCCCGGGCTCGATTCCCAAAAAATTTCCCGCTGGCGAATACCAAGTGCCTTGTGCACTGATCATCGGCAAACGAAAAGCATCCACAGACCGTAAGACCTCACTGAACGACGCACTTCGCGAGTTCAACGTAAGTATTTGAATTTTAATTATTTTCACAACAACAAACACCTTTTGAATTACACTTCAGACCCAAAAAGAAATGGCTAAAAGTAAATCACCCAAAACGATAGAGAAGGAAAATCGTCGCATCAAGTCGCTGCGATCGACCATCGTACAGTTCTTGCAATCTGCACCCAACAAATCCTTCAACCACAAGCAGATCGCCGCGGCGACAGGCTTGAAAGGCGAGCTCTCCACCGACCGATTCACGGAGTTGCTGGACGAAATGGCCGCCACAGGCGTACTCAAGAACCCTGAACGCGGCAAATATTCCCTCGTGGTCACCGAGCATGTGCTCACGGGCCACGTTGAAATCAAGGGAGACGGATATGGATTTGTAGTGCTGGATGGCGAAATCAAGAAGGAGGACGTCTTCGTGCCGCCCAACCGCCTCGGCAAGGCCATGAATGGCGACCACGTGAAGGTGCGCATCGTGAAGCACGCCGGCCGTGGCCAACGCTCAGAAGGCGAAATCACCGAGATCATCCAACGTGCCACCGAGGTCTTCATCGGCACGATCGAGATGGTCGGCCGCACCCCGACGTTCCGGCCAGATGACAACAAGCTCAACATCGATTTTGTCGTCCAGGTGCCCGCAGGCATGGCCGTGCGCGACAACGACAAGGTGCTGCTCAAGCTCGACAATTGGGACCAACACCTGCCGGTCGGCACGGTGCTCAAGGTCCTCGGCAAGTCGGGTGAGAATGAGACCGAGATGCACGCGATTCTCTTCCAATTTGGCTTCCAGGTGGAGTTTCCCACCGAGGTCGAAACCGAGGTCGCCCAGTTTGACGGCAAGATTCCTGCCGCCGAGATCAAGCTGCGCCGCGACATGCGCGAGATCACGACCTTCACGATCGACCCGCACGACGCCAAGGACTTTGACGATGCGCTCTCCTTCCTGCGCTTGCCCAATGGCAACGTGGAGGTCGGCGTACACATCGCCGACGTAAGCCATTTCGTGAAGCCCGGGACCGCGCTCGACGATGAGGCCTACAACCGCGCCACGAGCGTGTACCTCGTGGACCGTACCGTGCCCATGCTGCCCGAGCGACTGAGCAACGATCTCTGTTCGCTGCGCCCCAACGAGGACCGGCTCACCTTTTCAGCGATTTTTGAAGTCGATGAAAACGGGCATTTGGTCAAGGAGTGGTTTGGCAAGACGATCATTCACAGCGACCGTCGCTTCTCCTATGAGGAGGCTCAAGCGATTTTGGAGGCGGGAGAAGGCGAATATGTGGAGGAATTGACCGAAATGAACCGGCTCGCGAAAATCTTCCAGAAGGAGCGCTTCAAGCATGGCTCGATCAATTTTGAGGAAGACGAGGTCAAGTTTGAGCTCGACGAAAAAGGCAAGCCGATCAGGGTATACCGCAAGGTGCGCAAGGATGCCCACAAGATGATCGAGGACTGGATGCTCATGGCCAACAAGCGGGTGACCGTGCACGTTGCCAAGATTCGCACGGGTGTGCCGGTGCCGTTCATCTACCGCATCCACGACCGTCCAGACGAGGAAAAGCTCAACAATTTGCAGCAATTTGCAGCAACACTGGGCTACGACCTGGACCTGAGCGACGAGCGCAAGATCGCCCGGGCCCTCAACAACCTGATGGCTCAAGTGGAGGGCAAGCCCGAGCAAAGCATGATCCAGACCGTCGCGGTGCGCACGATGGCCAAGGCCATCTACTCGACCGGCAACATAGGGCACTATGGGCTTGGATTTGAGCACTATACGCACTTCACATCGCCGATCAGACGCTACCCCGACTTGATGGTGCACCGCATGCTGGGGCAATACCTCGGGGGAGATCTCTCGGCCAATCCCGCCAAGCTGGAAATGGCCGCCAAGCATTGTAGCAACCGCGAAAAACGCGCTGCCGAGGCCGAGCGCGCCAGCATCAAGTACAAGCAGGTCGAGTTCCTGGAGGACAAAATCGGCCTGCAGTTCGAAGGAATCGTCTCGGGTGTCACCAATTGGGGCATCTATGTCGAGATCCTTGAGAATCGCTGCGAAGGCATGATCGGTTTGCAGACGATGACAGACGACTACTACGATGTCGACACGGTGCACTACTGCGTGCGTGGCCGACTCAGCGGTCGCAAGATCAGCCTCGGCGACAAGCTCATGGTCGAGGTCAAGGGCACGAGCCTGCGCAACCGCACGATCGACTTTGTGATGATCGCACACTTGGAATCCGCATTTGAGGATACCGAGATGCCGCTCTTGCAGCGCCGCGATCCCAATGCCGGTGGCGGGTTTGGTGGTCGCAGGGGCGGTGCGCCGCTCAAGAAATATGGTCCGTCGGACCGTGGCGGCAAGGGGTCCAAAGCTGGCAAGGCGGCAGGTGGCGGCAAGAAAAAGGGGAAAGAAGGCAAAAAGACCAAGCGACGTTGATGCGCCGCTTCTATCTTTGGGAAAAATCTGGCTCTCAACCGGCAGGCCCTAGCCTGCCATAGATCGAAAAAGACGTAAGCATGCAGCAAAACGCTGAACTCAAAGCGGCTCTGGAATCCCATTTGAAGGCGATCGCCGACCGACCCGATTGGCAATCAGGACTCTACGCGCCGATGTCTTACATCCTAGCATTGGGCGGCAAGCGCATCCGCCCGATGCTCCTGCTCATGAGCTACCAAGCCATGTCGGGCCAGGATGGTGCGCGCGCCCTCAACTGCGCGACGGCCGTCGAGTTTTTTCACAACTTCAGCCTCATCCACGACGACATCATGGACAATGCGCCTGTGCGTCGCGGCCAGCCGACGGTACATGAAAAGTGGAATACCAACACGGCCATCCTCTCGGGTGACGCGATGTTTGCACTCGCCTACGAGTTTCTCATTGCCGACTTTCCTGGGCAGGCGGCACCGCTGCTGCGGGAGTTCACGCGGGTGGCTGTGGGTGTGTGCGAGGGGCAAATGGAGGACATGGAAATGGCTGGCAACCCGGCGACGGTGCCGCAATACATCGAGATGATCCGCAAAAAGACGGCCATGCTCATCGGCGGCAGCCTCAGCATCGGGGCCATCGCGGCAGGCGCGACCGCTGCCGAGGTGCAACAACTCTATGCCCTGGGTGAGCGCGCAGGCATCGGCTTCCAGCTCCACGACGACTACCTCGACGTGTATGCCCCGGCAGACAAGTTTGGCAAGCAGGTCGGGGGCGACATTTTGGAAAATAAGATGACCTTTTTGCTCATTCGCTGCATCGAGAAAGCCGATCGCGCACAGCGGCTGCACCTCGATGACCTGCTTTTTGGGGAGCATAGCCCCGAGGCCAAGGTCGCGGGCGTGATGGAGCTGTACGAGGCCCTGGACATCCGCGCGGAGACCCTTGCGGAGATGGACAAGTATTTTGCGGAGGCTGAGGAACTTGCTACGGCATTCAGGCAGCGCCCGGGATATGAATTGATCGACGGGTTTTTCCAATCGTTATCCAAGAGGGACCATTGAGCATGCCGCCCATCCTCCAGAAATTGGTCGAAAGCCCGATCGCGTCCCTCCTGTTCTTGGTGACGATCGCCACATCGCTTGCCGCCTTCCAAAATCAATTTCTCAAGGAAAAGCTCATCCTGCGGCCCTATGCCTTTGCGCACCGCAAGCAGTTTTTCACGATCATCACCAGTGGCCTCATCCACGCCGATTGGCAGCACCTGATCATGAACATGTTCGCATTTTGGATGTTTGGCTTCAATCTGGAGAAGACCTTTGTTTACCTGCAATGCCTCAGCCTCGACAGTGTGCCCAGCCCGGGTACACAGCAAGTGAACGAGGTCCTCGGGCACGCCAAGTTTTTCCTCATCTATTTCATTTCCCTCATCATTTCAGACCTCACGACGATCCTCAAATACAAGGACATACCCAGCTATGCAACCCTCGGCGCCTCGGGTGCGATCTCGGGATTGATGATGGCCAGCGTGATCTTGGCTCCAGCCATGGGTACCCAGCTCATGATTTTTGGCATCGTTCCCGGGTGGGTCTTTGCCATCTTGTTCCTGACTTACAGCTACTTCGCGGCCCAGCGCATGATGGACAATGTCGCCCATGAAGCCCACTTGTGGGGTGCAGTGGCAGGCATCATCTTCACCTTCATCCTCCTCCCCCACCAGAGTTGGCAGTTCATTGAGTCTGTGAACAAGTCGGTGTACGGGTGGCTGCGGTGAGTGGGGGAATGCGCGAAACACCAATAAGCAGAAATAGCCCTCAGTCCCCCGAAATCATCCTCGGCACACAGTCCAGTTTTACTTCCCAAGTGAGTTGCACCTTGTCTTGGTCGTAGTCGTCTCTGGCAAATGCGCGGGCAATGAAGCGGCTGCTGTCCGCTAGGCCCACTTCATACACAAACTTGGAGCCGTCGTCGTCGCTTTGGTAGAATCCGATGGTTTCCAAGTCCTTGTGATACACCTTGTGCTGCTCGAAATAGTCCTTTTCAAGGTCGCAGATGCGGGTGAGTTGCACCTGTGCCTCGGCATTGATGCCGACGTACAGCTCATCGCTGATGCTCCCAAAGAGCATTTTCACCAGCACCCAGACCACGCCAAAGATCGCGATCACAGACAGCCCGATCCACATCCACCGTTGATTCATGCTGCGAAATTAGGGAATTTTGTGGGGAATGCCCGAATATCGATGCCCCTTTGAGGGGCTGATTGCTGTAGCATTTCCCACAACCGCACGGCGAAGCAATTCCCTTGAAACCATCCCTTTGCGATCCTGGCGCCATCAGCAAGGTCTCAAAATCTGCATCGCAAGACGAAAACGCTAGCCAATTTCCCGATCATTTGCCCATGTCCCAAAATCACTACTTTCATTCCCGAAATTGCATCAACTTTGGAAAATCTACGGCGTACAAGGCACCATAACCCCATTGAATATCTATTTTTGAATATGAAACAGCATTTGAACACGATCATCATCGCCGTCGCGGTAGTGATCACAGCCATTTTCTTCACGACGACCTACAAAAACCGCAACCGCAGCAATGACCTGATCAGTGTCACCGGCCTCGGCAGCAAGGACTTCAAGAGCGACCTCATCATCTGGCGTGGCAATTTCAGCGTGAACAACATGGACCTCAAGCTCGCCACGGCTGCCCTCGACGCCAACCGCGAAAGCGTGCGCCAATACCTCGCCTCCAAGGGCATCGACGGCAAGGAAATCGTCTTTTCGTCGGTCGTGATGGACAAGCGGTTTCACAACTGGTCAGACGACAAAGGCAACGAGCACAGCGAATTCCAAGGGTTTGACCTGAGCCAAACGGTGACGATCGAGAGCAAGGACGTCGAAAAGGTCGAGCAAGTGAGCCGCGAAGTGACCGAACTAATCAGCCAGGGCATCGAGATCAGCTCCTACGCCCCCGAGTATTACTACACCAAGCTGAGCGAACTCAAGATCGAGATGGTCGCCGCCGCCACCGCCGATGCCCGCACCCGTGCCGAGCAGATCGCCAAAAACTCCAACGCCGACCTCGGCCACCTGCGTTTTGCACAGATGGGCGTGTTCCAGATCACCGCCCAAAATAGCAACGACGACTATGGATGGGGCGGCTCATTCAACACGAGCTCCAAGATGAAAACCGCCAACATCACCATGAAATTGCAGTTTGGGATTGAGTAAAGCATGCAGGAACCAAATTTCCCGTTGCAAGTGGAGCTCCATTTTGACTGGGCAGGGCTACTCTTTGGCCTTGCCAACACTGCACTGATCGCAATCGGTATACTCATCAACCTAGGGACTTTGGTGGCCCGGAGCGTATATCGCCACAGGAACAAGGCTGAGGCAATCCTGCGGTTAAAGCCATTTTTTCGATGCGGCCTTATCCTCCTGCTCGTCGGATTAATCGGCGTAGTTTGTGGGGCATTGTTGCGGGATAGGGGCGCCAACACAATTGCGATCAGGGATTTTTTGGACGTGCTAAGCCCCTATTATTTCATTTCTTGGATGCTGTTTGCCATTCTGTTCATCTCCATTTGGCGGAGGATGATCCAATAGAAATCTTGTCCCATTGTTGCTGAGCCGATCATCTGTCATCGACCATCGTGCGTCTAGAAGATCAAGATTTTGCAACCATGCGCCAGCAAATAACACACCGCAAATAGCTCCTACTGCAACAGCACCTTGTGCGTCGTCTCGAATCCATCGTGGAGCTTCACCGAAAGTAGATACAACCCGGATTCCAGGTACTCGACGTCGAGGACATGGTCTGATTCCAAACCCGATGCACGCCAATGCAGCACCTCACGTCCGCGCAAATCCCTGATTGTCAAATCCGAAAGCGCGCTACCCGCCTCCCTCAAATGCACCTGCAACTGCGAGGTCGCCGGATTGGGGAAGATGTCGACGACGGCTTCCTGGGGATCCTCCCGATTGACCGTCCAGAGCACGACCGGCTCCTGAAAGGTCACGAGCCAGTTGTACAAGGGCATCCCAGAGCTGCCGATAGCCGCCGAGACCGTGCTATCGCTGTCCCGAATGTTGCCGCCGACCGACAAGCTGTCTTGGCTGCTGCCGCACCAGCCGATGCTCGTGGCGTTGTGCAGGCAGGTGTAGGCATAGCGCACCGATTGATTGGTGCCTGTGGGTATGCCGTCGAGCGTGATCTGCACCTGTGTATTGCCATTGACCAAGGCGACATCGACGATGGAGTCGTGGTCGCCGCCGGTCTGCAAAAACTCAAATCCGAAATTGGGGCGCTTTTTCACCAAGGTCGTGTCCAAGGCCAGCGTACCGACAGGGATATGGAAGTCGATCGTGATCACATTGCCATCGCGAATGACGGCCGTGGGCATGAGCGGATTCCAGGTGCGGCGCTTGAAGGTGACCTCGCCCATCACCTTCGCAAACATCTCCCCCAGGTTTTTGGACTCCACGTTCGAGAGGTGCATGTTGTCGGCGTGGTAGGTGTATTGGTATTTGGGGCCAATGAGGATGATTTTTCCTGGGTTGGCCTTGTGGGTTTCATATTGCACCAAGGCCATGTCACCGTTCCAGCCCGTGCTCATCTGGCTCAGGTACATGGGAAAATACATCGGGTGCCCCATCAGGTGGCTGATGTCGTATTCATAGTCGTGTTGCCACTCCTCCAGGTAACCTTGGTAATAGCCGATGTTGCCCACAAAAAAATCGGTTTCCCCATGGATCACCGTCACACCGATCGGGAAATAGCCCGCATTGGTGCCCATGGCCTGCAATTCCGATCGGGTCGTCGTGACCTGCAACATGGCGAGGTCCCAATTGGGCGTCCCCTTCTTGAGATCGGCATATCCAAAACCGGGTATGCCGTGCAAGCCCATCACCACCGGACGGGAGAGGGTATCCAAGACATGCAGGGCGTTTGCAATGCCCGACGAGGGCGTTTCAAAGCCGCCGTTCTCGACCAAGTCGATCAGCGGTGCTTGGTATCCCGCCGGGCCGTATGAAAGCATCAGATTTCCATAGGATTGCGTCGTCGAGATCACCGGCGTGGTATTGAAACCCGCCGAGAGGCTCTGTCCCGTCGACAGCACATGCAGGTATTGCACACCATTGGCCAGGGGCAGCGGGAAGGAATCGGTGACAGCGGGATCAATGGGCATGGCGGATTGTGCGCTGGCAAAAGCAGCGCATCCCACCCAGAAGGTGACCAGAAAAAATCGCTGGACTATCCTAAACATGAAGCTGATTCCGAATACGTTGATCGTGTGTATCAGACAAAGATATTGATTGGAATCCAGCTTTTCAACAGTTCTCGGGAACCCTGCAAAATCAAGGCCGCCCCGACAATGCCAGCACCCGCGCAGCCTTGGCGACCTCGACCGACTCGATAAATGTGAACACTTGGGCAATGTCGGTCATCTTCAACGGCAGCCAAATGGCATCTCCCCCCTTGCTTGCCACGCAGACCATGGTTTTGCGCGAAACCAGAAACCCCAGGACCAAGCTTCCCGCCATAATCGCCAAACCCATCCAAATCATCTCATCCTGCCGGTGTTGAATGCCGCCCGAAACAAATCCCAGGGCGATCGTCCATCCCACGACCACGACCATCCCAAACAAGACCCAATTCATCCACACCTTGACAGCGATCGAGGCGATGTCCTCCAAGAAGATGGATTCAAAATCCTTGCGAAAAAGGCCCATGTTGAGGCTGCGCAGCCGATGCGTCGTGAGCACAAGGTGATTGTTCTCAGGAGCCGAGATCAGGGACTCATTGGGAAACATGCGGTTGGGGATCATGGGCATTTGCTTAAGTGTGAAGACCATGTCAAGGTCGCAAAAATCGCGCATAGCACAAAAAAAATCCCGCCAGTAGGCAGGATTTCCAGAGCGAGAAACGAGGCTCGAACTCGCGACCTTCAGTTTGGGAAACTGATGCTCTACCAACTGAGCTATTCTCGCATATTTTCCCATCGAGACCCTCAGTTTGGGATCCGCCGCAGCGGACTACCAACTGAGCTATTCTCGCTTATGACTACAAAACTACGGCTTTTTCAATCAAATGCCAAGGGCCGACAACTCCCGATTGCGCTCCCTACTCCTCCTCGATCCACTCGCCCCAGATGTGGCCGTATTTGAGTTTGTTGGCGGCGCGCTCGGCGCGGAGGTCCATGCGGCGCACCTCGTTTTCGGCGATGGCCGTTTGCAGGCGTTGGTTCAGGGCGGGCCAGTCGGACTCGTCGACCTGCTGGGCTCCCAATCGGATCAGCTCCTCGCCCACCCAGTCGTTGAGCACCTGGGTCTCCATGCGCAAGAATGCGTAACCCTGCTCCTCGATGATGCGGGTCACTTGTCCGGCAGCGTTGGTGACCACCCTGAATGTGCTTTGGTCGTCGTCGAACCATCCCTCCAAGTCGGCGATCATCGCCGCGTCGGTGAGCGGCCCCACCTGCTCCACCTCGGTGTAGCACCCATACTGCAGCAGGTCGCAGGCCAGGTCATGGGCCTTGCTCGGCGTGTGCGCCACCACGCTCATGCGCTTGCCCTGCGTGAGCTCACGGATTTTTACAAAAGCCTCGTCGATGTCACAAGGCACATGGATGCTGAGAACCTCGGCCAGAGATTTCAGGTAGTCTTTGGACCACATACCGTTGAGCATGATCTTGAACATCGAGGGGCAAGTTAGAAAAATCTAAAAACGGATGGAAGCAAATCAAAGCCATTCCGACGGCCCATGGACCAAGTTTTTTCGCCGCAGAGGTAGTGCCCAAAGCCTCAAGGGCATTTTTTTGCCCCGACCTTGAGAAAAGCCTGCCTTTTCCTTAATTTGCTACATGATCCAGACAATTCCGTGGCGTTCCATTCCCTCTGCTTCATGCACCGACCCTCGCCTTGGGCGAATGACAGCCGTGTTTTGGACTGTTTTCCTGCTAGCATTTGCCCCCCTCCGCAACCATCTGCAAGCCCAGGACTACGACCGCTACCAGCCGATCCAATGCGCCGGGCCCATCCCCGAGGAGCTGCGCACCTCCTCCTCCAAGAAATATGCCCAGGAGCTCGAGGCCCTCGGCGACTCCGCCACCGGGAAAGCAGGCCATGCACGCGACAACTTCCTCTTGCAGAGCAACTTTGTGCTGGATGAAATGCTGCTGAGCGGGCGCGTGGTCTTTGGGGATCCGGTGAGCGAATATGTGACCCGCGTGAAAAACCTGATTCTCAGAGATCAGCCCGCGCTCCAAAAGGAAATCCGCATCTACCTCGTGAAGTCACCCGTGGTCAATGCATTTGCGACCAACAGCGGCATCCTGCTCGTGAACATGGGCCTGATCGCCCACCTCAAGACCGAGGCAGAGCTGGCATTTGTGCTCTGCCACGAGATCCAGCACTACATCCACAAGCACCCGATCAACAATTATGTGAATGCCGAGAACCTCAAGACCAATGCCCGCATGCTCGGCCTCAACAATACCGAGGATTACATCATGGCGCGCACCCGCTACAGCCGCACGCTGGAGCTCGACGCCGATGCCTCGGGTTTTGACCTCTACAAGAAGTCTGGCTATTCGCTCACGGCCGCCGAGGGCGTGTTTGATTTGCTGGACTACGCCGAGCAGCCCTTTGACCAGTTGCCATGGGATGCAGGCCAATGGGAATGGGAATACATGCGCTTCCCGGCAAGCTACTTCAAATGGACGCCCGACACGGTCAATGTCATCGAGGACGACGAGGACACCATGAGCACCCACCCCAACATCGCGCGGCGTCGGGCGGTGATCTTGCAGCGCATCTCTGAGGCAGGCGAAGACAAGGGAGAATCCTTCCTCATAGGCGCCGACCTTTTTCTCGATGCCCGCAAGCGCTGCCGGTTTGAGCTGAGCGACCTCTACCTCAGCAACCACGACTACGAGCGCGCCATCTACAACAGCCACCTCTTGCAGACAGAGGAGCCCGAGAGTCACTATTTGCGCAAGGTCATTGCGCTGTCCTTGTATGGACTGGTGACTTTCAAAAACGAGCGTCGATTTGTCGAGATTCACATTGATGACGACGATGTGCAGGGTGGGCTGCAACAATTGTCCTATTTCACAGGAAGTACAGACAGCAGGGCGCTCAACATCCTCGCACTGCACGAGGTATGGAAACAGTACCTCGCAGACACTACCGACATCGAGCTGCGGGCGACAGCAATGGAGCTGGTGCAAAAGCTATTTGAAAAACACCGCCGCACGACCGAGCTATTGGCACACGAGAAGCCCAAAGTTATGCCGGGTCGCATCGATAGCCTGATGCAAGCGCGCAGGGTGGCTTTGGAAAATGTGGGCAAGCCGATCGTCGCGGAGGATGAGAAATCAAAAGAAGGCGAATCGGGGAAAAAGTCCAAAACGGATTATGACAACATCTTTCTCGAGTGGGCGCTGACGGACTTGTTTGAGAATGAACATTTTGCGGATATCTGGGCAGCTGGAGTCGAGGAAAGCAAAATGTATCGGGACGAGGAATATGTGTCTCCGGGCAAAATGAAGGAACTCACCACGCGCGAAAAGTTGCGTGGGCTGCACTTGGACATCCAAAAAATCGTGCTCGTGCAGCCGATCTACAAAAGCGTGGACATGCGCGAGCAGATTCCCGTGCAATACATCGCCTCGGAGGCTGCGCTCGAGACGTACAAGGAGACACTCGCCGAAATGGCCAAACGCAATGACATCGAATTTCAATTCCTGGAAAACCGCAACCTCGACGAAGACGATGTCACACAATTCAACGATGTATCCACGACCCTGCTTTGGTTTGGCGACCACCTCAACGGCTCAGACGAAAAGATCCAACTGTTGAATTTCAGGCAAGACGAGGCCAATGCCTTGATCGCACGCTATGGCACGCCATATTTTGCGTGGAATGGCGTGATCCAAGTCACCGACAAGATGGATTCATGGACGCAAACCTCGTGGTTTCTTGTGGGATGTATCATCTTGCCAATGATGCCCGTGGCACTCTACAAAATCTTGAAGCCGCAGCAGCAGACCATGTTTGTGACCTTGGTCGTGGACCTGAAAAACTCACAGGCGATCTGGGAGGATTACCGCATCCTCAAGGCCAAGGACAAGCGGCCCATCGTGCGGACGGTGCTCTACGACACCTTCTTTCAAATCGGTGGCAAGCGATGAAAAAAGCATTCATATCGGTCTTGTTCGTGATCGTAGGTTGTTTTGCAGGCGTGAATGCCCTCGCGCAAGCACCGGGCTACCTCGGCAGGCGGAACATTGTGCATGCCGACCTCTACTTTGCGCCGGCAATGCCCCGACGCTACAACAATCCCTACAGCGCTTCAGGCAACGGTGGATTTTATTTCAACTCCTCGCAGGCGCTGGGCATCGAGCGGGTGGTCTCCCGCCGACATGTACTCGGATTGGATGGGGAATACATCGCGGCCGGATTTGAGGACAACCGATACAGCCAAAGCGGTTACACCAGACTGAGGGCCTTGGGTCTAGGATTTCATTTGCGCGCGTTTCCCTTCCTTAGAAAGGGCTGGATTGCCCCCTTGGGCCCCTACGTCGGATTTGCTGTGAAGGTCTTCAGCGTTTCGGAGACATTTCTTCAGAATGGCCGTCACGGTGGCTTGCGTGGACATGGTCAGCACTTTGCCGAATCGTTGGCCATGATTTTTGGGTACTCCGGCTGCATCAAAGGTCGGTTTCTGCTGGACACTGGCGCAAGGATCGCCATCACCGACTTGATCAAGGGCAACACTTACGATCGGCCGTCACTCGTGATGTTGACCACCGATCTTTTCAAGCTGCACATTGGCCTGGGTGTGCTACTTGGAAAATAAATGACGGCACGATCATTTGATTGGACGGTGGGTGTCGGTGTCCTCCCGAGCCGCTGATCACGGCAGCGCGTAGCGCTGCAAGGCCCTCAATTCACCAGCGACCTTATGCTCCCACGCTTGCTGCGCCTCGTAGTCGCGGCTATGGTGCGTCTCGGCATCGTAGCGCGCCTCGCAGGCACGCCACTCCTCCGTAAACGCCCCCGTGTACCCACGCACCTCCTCATCGCTGAGGGCACAGGCATCTGGCATGAGCGCAAAGTGGCGACGCAGCTTGCGTGCATACAGCTCGGCGATGTCGAAATGCAATTGCTCGTGGGCAAGAAGGGCAGCACTCCCATCCTTTTTGCGCCAAGATTCCGCCTTGTGAAACCGGGCCACAGCCTCAAACTGGAATTGGTGGTCCCGGCAATGCCAAGCCATGTGAATCGTGGAGTAGGCCCAGGCACTCATCGTGCTACCCGGGTCGGCATCACCAGCAAAATCCTCCCACTGCAGCGGCTCATCCTCCTGCCACTCGATGTAGGGACCCTCGCCCCCCAGGAGCAGAAGGCAGCTCAATACCAGTGCGATCGTCTTCATCATACTTGCTCAACGCAGACATTGATCATTCGTTACATTTCTGCCCGCACAAAAAATCATGGGGCAAGCCGGCAGGTATTTTTAGGGCAATTTCAAACAACGCTCCGGCATCTGTTCGCGGCCTCATTTTGCAGGGCACATGGCACCCAAAACTCCTTTGCACATAAACATCAATTGATTGATCAACAGATATTTACATAACTCATGACCTTGCAAATAAAAAAAGTTGAATTTTATTAAACCTAGCCCCAACTTCTCCGTATGAGCCATCAAGATTCTTTCCGCAAGGGATAATCCCATTTCAAAATCTTACGGCTATTGAACTATCTAAACCGCTCGTCGCGGGAGGGATTTTTTTGCACGATGTCCACCCATTCGTCACGCTATTTGTATGTGTAAACGTTACTTGCTTTGTTTTGTCGTCGTCCTCGTCGCCCTGCTTGCAGGCTGCACCAAAACCATCCGCATGACCTCCTTCCCGATGGAAGAGGTGCCCCTCACCGCAGCCCTCGAATTTGAATTTGCCGATTCTGTGGCACCCGCAGACTCGGTGGGTGCATGGTCGTCGGTGCCCTACATGAAATTTGACCCGCCCATCGACGGCAGTTTCAAATGGATCCGCCGCGACCTGCTCACTTTCATCCCCAAGGAGGGCACGCTGCCACCCGCGACCAAGATCACCGCCACCGCCAATGAAGCCTTGTTTTTTGGGAAAAAAGCGGTCTTGAGCCCGGCGACCTCCGAGTTTCACACGCCGCTATTTCGCGCAAAAGACCTGAGTTCCTCCTGGAAGGATTACACCTATGATGAGGAGGCCATCACGCAAATCGACATGCTCCTGCAATTTGAATACCCTGTGGAACCCGAGGAATTGCGCAAGCACATGGAGGTGTACCGCGGCGATACGAAACTGGAGAAGGTGAGCTTTTACCAATATTCGCCCTCGACCGAATTTCAGATTACCGTAGACATCGGGCAAGTGGATGGCGGCGAAGTCCCCTTGGAGGTGCGGCTCAAGCCGGGCCTGCAATCCACGATCGGCCATTCACCACTCACCGACGGACAGTCGATCCTCGACACCCTGCAACCGATCAGCCTGCTGAGCATCGACCAAGTGCAGGAGGTTTTTAAGGATGGTAGATTTGAGGTGCATGTGGATGGCAACCAAGGGATACGTGGCAAGGCTGCCGCGACATTCATCAGCCTCGTGCCCAACATGCCGTTTGATGTGCGCAACGAGGGCAAGACCATGATCATCGTCTCCGACTTCAGGCCCGGTGCAAAATATGGGATTTCCTTTCGCAAGGGAATGCCGGGCAGCTCGGGCGGCACCTTGGCAGAAGACTACACGGCCACGATCAACACCCCCAAGCTCAAACCTTTTGTGCGGTTTGCAGACGACAAAGGCCATTTCCTCATGCGCAATGGCT
>JANMIM010000197.1:0-1820 GCA_031375795.1 Bacteroidota bacterium | reverse complement strand
CAGGTCGCTCGCGTCGTAGTCTTCCCGCAGCATGGCAAAGTAATGGATGTCGGCATATTGATCGCGTCCAATCACCAATTTTTCACGCAGCAGGCCCTCACGCTTGTAGCCGAGCCGCCCGGGGATGCGCTCGCTGCGCACATTGCCGACCTGCATGTGGATGTTCATGCGGTGTACTCCTTCAAATTCAAAGGCCACCTTGGTGAGGGCGGCTGCGATATGGGTCGCGAAGCCCAGTCCGCAATACCCAGCGTCGAGCCAATAGCCGATCTCGTAGGCACCCGTGCCTACACGGGGATGCAGCCCGGTGCCGCCGATGTAGCGCCCGTCGCGGGCATCAAAGACGCCCATGAGGAAATCATTCCCGAGGTCGTAGTCGCCCCGAAACTTGCGGATCAAGCCTCGGCAAAATTCGGGCGTGTGCTGATCCTTGACCGCCCAGTTCATCCAAGGGATCAAGTGCTCGTGGTTGCGAAGGATGACTTCAGACATCGCCTCGGCGTCGCCAGGCTCGTAGCAGCGCAAAATGACCCTGTCGGTGTCGATGCGGTATGTGCGGAGGAGAGACATGGTGATTTTTTTCGAAGATAGGGAAAACGAGGGGATAGGTAGTAGGTAGCAAGTAGTAGGTAGCAGGTTCTGGAGGCAAACCTGCTACCTACTACCTTCTACCTCATAACTGCTAATTCCCCAAAACCACCACGCCATCCTTGACAATCGTCTTGGGCCCCAGAAGATTGTTGGCATTTTCAAATGGGTTGCGCTGGAAGATGATCAAATCCGCCTTTTTGCCGCTCTCGATCGTGCCGCGCTTGTCGTCGACGGCGATGGCTTGGGCGCTGTTGCGGGTGGCGATCAAGAGCACGTCGCGCATCGGGATGCCCGCCTTTTGCAAAAGCATCATTTCGGAGAGCACTGCCTTGCCGCCGTCTTTGTGGTCGGTGCCGATGCGCAGCGGGATGCCCATCTGCCACATTTGATGGGTGGTGTAGGCCAATACCTCGTAGCCCTCGCGGCACATTTGCATTTGCGCCGGGGACCAACCGCTCACATCAAACCTCGGCGCCTTTGGCTTGGAGCAAAACCAAGTTTCGCCCAGCCATTGCCCGAAGAAGTGCAGGCAAGGCACCATGCCCGCGCCATTTTCCTTCATTTTTTGCAGTATCCGCATCACTTTGGGATTGTCCTTGCCTACAAACCGCGCCGCCATGAGGAAAGGATAGACCCGTGAGCCGCCCACCGGCATGTCGCCGAGGCTGTCGCCCCATTCGATGGCCATCGTGAGATTAAAGCTCTTGTCGCCCAAAAAGTCTAGTACCGACCGCTCATAAAATAGTGTCGCCACCTGCTCAAAGTTGCGCAGGCCCATCGCCAGTGTACCGTCAAAATCGGTTTTGTTTTGCACCTGCGCACTCACGCTCATGTGCAGGCGCCGCGCGGCCCGCATGGCGGGTCCGAAGACGCCGGGATCCAGGTTGCCATACAATTTCACGTGGCGGATGCCGCGCGCCGCGTAAGCTTCCATCTTGGCGATCGCCGATGCGCTGTCTGCGAGGAAACAATGGTTCACGTACTTGCGGCCGTCATAGGGCGAAACCATCGACCCGCCCGAGGGATGGAAATTCGGGGCGGTTTCCTCGGGATTTTGCATCCATTGCAGGGCCATTTCCAGCCACTCCTCGGCATCGCCTGAGGTGCGCACGGTGGTGACGCCAAATGGCAGGTAGGTATTTGCAAATTGCCGGCGGTAGGTCGCAAATGAATCGGGGACCATCGAGAGGCGGCCGACGGAATCCCCAAAGACATCGTCGAGGTGCTCG
>JANMIM010000546.1:0-4200 GCA_031375795.1 Bacteroidota bacterium | reverse complement strand
AGCGCGCCCATCCGCCGCCAAGCTGATCGTAGATGCCGCCCCAAGCCATCTTCTCCAGGGTCACCTGGAGGGCTGTTTGCTGCTCTGCGTTGCCTGAATAGTGGCTTTCACGTAGCAAGAAGAGCCAATTGTTGGGCATGGGGAACTTAGGTGTGCGGCCATAGCCGCCCCACTTGAGGTCAAATGTGCCGCGCCAGGACTTGAGGATGGATTCCAGGAAGTCCAGGGAAAATGGCGTGGCGGCGGCGACCGGCACGATGGCGTCCATCTTGCGCACCGCGTCGGTGAGGCGCTCGGCATAGCCGATCGCTTGGTCGGGATTGCGGGTCCAGAGCTCGGCGAGCTGATCGAGCACGTCGATCCACTGTGATTTTTTGAAATAGGTGCCGCCCCAGACGGGTCTCCCGTCTGGCAAGGCCACACAATTCAGGGGCCACCCGCCGCTGCCGGTCATGAGCTGCACGGCATCCATGTAGATCTGGTCGATGTCGGGGCGCTCCTCACGGTCCACCTTGATGCAGACAAAGGCGCTGTTCATCACATCGGCAACCGCTTGGTCCTCAAAACTCTCGTGCTCCATCACATGGCACCAATGGCAGGCCGCGTAGCCGATGGACACGATGATCAATTTGTTTTCGCGCTGGGCCTTTTGCAGCGCCTCCTCACCCCACGGATACCAATCCACGGGGTTGTAGGCGTGCTGGAGCAGGTAGGGGCTGCTCTCGGTGGCGAGGTGATTGGGTTTTTTATGCATGATATCCATTGATCAAAAAATGCGCCCTGCATCGCGGGCCTACAAATGTAAGGCGCTGCGGCACAGGGCGCACACTCATTTCATTGTTTCAAGACCAGCGCTGCCGGGCAACCTCGGCGAGGATCACACCCACCGACACACCGACATTGAGTGAGGAGATCTGCCCAAACATGGGGATGCTGGCGTGGGCATCGGCCGAGCGCACGATGCGCGGCGTGATGCCCTTGTCTTCTGAGCCGAAGACGAGACACAGCGGGCCCTTGAGTTCGGTCTCCCAGAGGTTGGTGTCGGCCTTCTCGGCGCAAGCCACGATGCGCACGCCCAAATCCTTGAGGATGTGCACGGTATCTTGCAAGTGGTGCACGCGGCACACGGGGATGTGGTTGAGCGCGCCGGCGCTCACCTTCATGGCGTCTGCATTGATGCGGGCGCTCCCCTGCTCGGGGATCACGATCGCATGCACGCCCATGCACTCGGCCGTGCGCGCGATCCCGCCGAAGTTCCGCACATCCGAAACCTGGTCGATCATCAAGATCAGCGGATCCACGTTGCGGCTTTTGAGGTCGGCGATGATCTGTTCCAGGTCCATGTAGGCCACGACAGCGGTGTAGGCCACGACGCCTTGGTGGTTGGCGTGGCGGGCGAGGCGGTCGAGGGTCTCGACGGGCACGATCTGCACCGGCACGCGGCGGTCGCGCGCCATGTTGTAGACATCGTTGCGCAACTCGCTCTCCAAGCCATTCTTGATGAGGATCTTGTCGATTTCCCGGTCGGCCTCCATGGCTTCCATGACGGTGCGGGCACCATAGATCATGTTTTTGGGCAACTTCTCGGGTTCGCCTTCTGCCTTGTTGCGCCGCTCAAAGGGTTTGGCGGGGCCGTCTTTGGGGCCACGCGCTTCATTCCCTCCCCTGCCTTCATTCCGCATAGGTCTCACGGGCCTGTTTTTTTCCGGGCCGCGGTTGTCTTTTTCCCAATCTGCTGGAGTTGCCATATCAGAACTAAACTATTGATGCGATTGAAACAAAAATGCAGGATTGGGTTGATTCACCTCAATCCTGCATTTGAAAAACTATTTCACAGATCAGGGATTGGAATCAACAGATTGCGAATCCCCTGGTTTTGGGTCGGCGGCGGGCTTGGGCAACTGCTGCGGCCGGCCCTCGGGCTTGCCTGCGGCACCTTGCTTGAACTGCTCGATCAAGCCTTGGTATTGCGGATCCTTGGTCTCCAAGAAGGCAATCTCTGCTGCGCGCTGCGCGGTCTTGAAATCACCCAGCTTCCTGGCCTCTTGCATCACAAACGGCACTGCGCTCATGAGGCGGTCGTACTCAGGCAACTTGTTGTCTGAGGCGTTGAAGTATGTGATCCATGCCTCTGCCTTGTTGAGGACCTTGTTGAAGTTCTTGGCCACCATTTCGGTGTTGTCGAGTCGGCCCCAGACGGTGGCAGCAAACATCGGGAAGATCACGTCGTTGCCCCTGGACTTGTCAGAGATGCTGTCGTCGGCCATAGTGAGCAACTCGCCGGCCTTTTTCTGCCATTCGGTGATGTCCTTTTTGTTGGCGCTGATCACCCTGTTCAAGCTGTCGGCTTTTTCGGGCAGTGCTTTCTTCATCTGCTCCATCATCGTGTTTTGTGACTTGAGGCACTCGGCGTCGTCGACAAATGCATTGGAGGCACGGAAGATCATGCTGGCCATGTTGCCCACAATCGTGCGACGTATGTGGTCGTCGAGGTACATCGTGGTATCGCTGAGGTTGCGGTAGCGGAAGGTTTTCGTCAGCAGTTCATAGCTGATGTCCTTTTGCACGCGGCCTTGGCGACCATAGGGATCGGTGACTGGGCATGGCATCTTGGTGAAGTCGACGGGCACCACGCGGTTGGCGAGGCCCTCGACCTGGAACCAAGGCTGCAAGCCGATGTAGCTCGATGGCGGAATGGTGCTGCTGAAATAGATCGGGCGATCCCAACCGTTCTTGGCATTGGTCATGATGATGTCCAGGATGAGCCAGTCTTGCTTGAGCAAGTAGGGGCTCGACCCGCCGCGGGTGGCGATGGGCCACTTCACCTCGGGGGCGATCAGGTACTTGGCGTATTCAGGCAAAACGGTGCCATTCTCCAAGACCTTCTTGCGGTCCACAGGGATGCGCACGACTTCGCCGGCTTTCCATGGACGGTAGGCATTCACGTCGCCGATGTAGTCCTTTTGCTTGGCGCTGATCGGGAGCGGTGGCGATTCGTTGCTTTGCTTACGCATTTGGTCGATGTACCAGTCGGTATTGAGCAAGCTCAAGTTCACGACCCTCACGTCGGTGCGCACACCCTCGACCTCTTGGATGTACCACAAGGGGAACGTATCGTTGTCTCCGTTGGTGAAGATGATGCCGTTTTTCTTGCAGCTGTTGAGCAGGTTGTAGGCTGAGTCAGGAGCCACAAACTGGATGCCGCGGTCATGGTCGTCCCAGTTTTCCTTGGCCATGATGTAGGGGGAAAACAAAGGCAGGAAAGCGATGACCATGGCTGCCTGCTTGGGGAAGCCCTTGAAGCTCCGCAGCAGGTCGTAGAGCGCAATCACCGCCAAGCCCACCCAAATGGCAAAGGTCTGGAAGGAGCCGGCATAGGAATAGTCGCGCTCCCTGGGCTGGGCAGGCGTCTGGTTCAGGTAAAGCAAAATCGCGAAGCCAGTGAAGAAAAAGAGCAGGAAGATGCTCGTGGCGTCCTTGGTGCTGCGCACGAAGTGATACACCATGCCAAACAAGCCCAGCAACAATGGCAGGAGGAAATAATGGTTCTTGCCCTCGGAAAACAGCATCTCTGCCGGTTGCTGCTTGAATCGGTTGGATTCGTAGCCGCTCTCCCAGCGCATGTCTTGCACGTCGCCTTCGCGACCAGCAAAATTCCACATGAAATAGCGCATGTACATGTGGCGCACCTGGTAGTCTAGGAAGAAACGCATGTCTTCGGCAAACGTCGGCTTGTCGTCTGAGGGACCCTCGGTGGGCCCACGCTTCTTCACATAGTTCTTGTATCCAAATTCGCCCCCGTAGTGCCCGCCCTGTGGGGAGTGCATCCTTGGGAAAAAGACCTTTCCTTTTTTGTAGTCCACATCCTGCTTGTACCCAAACCAAAGGTAGCGGTCCTCGATGCGGCTCACTTCGTTGGTCTTGGTGTTTACAGCGATTTGGCGCCCATCGGCGAGGGAAGTGGTGTAGTTCTCGCCGTCATTGGCGGCAGGGGCCTTGTATCCGACAGCCTTGCCATTCGTGACCGTGAGTTGCGCACCGCCTTCGACCTTGTAATTGCCGTCCTCCAGGATGCGTGGCTCCTTGACCGTCACATAAGACTTGCGGTCATAGTTCACGATCTGGTTGCGCGGGTCGGTGGCGTCGTTGTAGCGCACGCCCATCATGTGGGGCGTGTCACCGTATTGCTCACGCTTGAGG
>JANMIM010000478.1:0-1792 GCA_031375795.1 Bacteroidota bacterium | reverse complement strand
ACATAAGGAAATTGGTTCAACTTGTCGACTTCCCAGCTGTAGCCATGCATCACGATCCAATTGGGGCGGACCTTTTCCCAGAGTGCGGTATTCTTGTTTTCCAAGGCGGTGGCCAAGCGGTAATTGAGGCCTGTCTGATCTGCAACATAGCCCGTGACACGCCGCGAAATGATGCCATGGCCTGAGAGCAAGGTATCGTCTGCCGCGACCACGTCGTGCAAATAATCGCCGATGCGCACGCGTTCGCCCTCCACGGTCAGTTGATAATTGCGCTCATAGTCGATCTCGCTCGCGGTGTGCATCCAAGTAAACATGAATCCAAAACCCAGGCACAAGCAGACCAGGGGCAATGAACCCGCAAGTACCTTGCGATCTGGCAGCCAATTCCAGGCCCAGACGAGGCTCACGCAGAGCTGCAGCAGCATCAGCCCCTCAGGCAAGACATAATACCACAGCATGCGTTCGCCGGGGTTGTAGAAATAATAGAGTAGGAGGGTGGCGATGAAGGCAAATCCAAACACCAAGCCACGGCCGCCCTTGCGCAGTGCGGCCACGTACCCCACGTGCGCCACAAACAGCATCAGGGAAAATGCAAAAAACACCCCTTGGTACCCCGAATTCATGAAACCCTGCACGAATGGGAACCAAGATCCCTTGGCGTGGTCGTGAAAATAGACCTTGGCATAGGCCGACTGTGGCAGCGGTCCGCCAAAGATCACTGTCGCCGCCACGATCCACACGAGCACAGGCACCAAACCATACAGCAAGGCATCGCGGTACCGCTTCTTGTACCAATCAAACTGCGACAAATCCGCCCAATTCTCCACCGTCCAAAACAAGGCCACCACGACGACCATCGGCACCGCATCCAATTTGGAAATCACCGCAATCGCCAGAAACAGCCACATGAGCCGATCCTTACGCTGCAGAAAAAACAGCAAGGCGGCCAGCACCAATGAAAAATGCACCGGCGCCTCCATGCCCGAATTGGCGATCAGGGCCATGGACCTGCTGCAAGTCATGAGCATGACCCACAGCAAAAGCACCGCGCCCTGGGAAGCAATGACCTGACGCAATATCCTGAAAAACAGGAATCCCGTCATGAATATGCCGCAATAAGTCAGGTAATTGAGCGCGCCCTCGGGATTAAAAATGTGTGTCCAAGTAAGGAATCCAGCCAGCAATCCATAGACAAAACTGGAGATGCCAAAGACCGGGCCGTCCTCGACATTGAAGCAATAGAAGCAACCCTCGGCAAAGTGGTCGAGGTAGCGCAAGATGAAGCCCGCATCGTCGACATAGGCGATCGGGTCCACATATTTGACATAGAGCACCGCCGCAAACGGCAGCGCCAATTCGAGAATGATTTGAAAGTTGAAATGCAGGTCATGCCGCAGCCGAGGGCGCGGCAATGCGGCCAATCCCACATACAGCGCCGCCAAGAAAAACGCCAGCGGCAGCCACCAGCGCAGGATCGGATCGTAGACAAAACCTTCCCAAGTGTGGTCCCATCGCACCTGGGCGAGGAAATGAAACACGATGCCCGCCCCGAGGAGCCATGGCACCTCGACAGGCAGCCAACCAAAAAGTCGGCGTGTGGGAGCAGTGTTTTCTTGCATTCGGGAGGCAAGATAGGGAGTTTTGGGCTGCGGTGGGAGGACTCAATCGCCGATCGGAGTTTGATTTTTCGGCAAGGGATTTTTTCATTTACCCCTCATCGATCCAGTGCAATGTGCCTCGTCGATCGAATCCGCTGCTGTCTCGCTAGAAAATAGTCGCAGGCCCAGCCACG
>JANMIM010000454.1:0-5755 GCA_031375795.1 Bacteroidota bacterium | reverse complement strand
CGGGGTCGTGATCGCCTCGTCATAAGCATTGGTGTGCAGCGAGTTGCAGTTGTCGTAGATCGCGTAGAGCGCCTGCAAGGTGGTGCGGATGTCGTTGAAGGCGATTTCTTGCGCATGCAGCGAACGGCCGCTCGTCTGGATGTGGTACTTGAGCATCTGACTGCGCTCGTTGCCGCCATATTTGTTCTTGATCGCCTTGGCCCAGATGCGCCTTGCAACGCGGCCGATCACGGCATACTCGGGGTCCATGCCGTTGCTGAAAAAGAAGCTCAGGTTGGGCGCGAAGTCGTCGATGTTCATGCCCCGGCTCAGGTAATACTCGACGGAGGTGAAGACATTCGACAGGGTGAATGCCAGCTGTGTAATCGGATTCGCGCCCGCCTCGGCGATGTGGTAGCCCGAGATCGAGACGGAATAGAAGTTCCGCACGGCGTGGTCGATGAAGTATTGCTGGATGTCGCCCATCATCCGCAGCGCAAATTCGGTGGAGAAGATGCAGGTGTTTTGGGCTTGGTCTTCCTTGAGAATGTCGGCCTGGACAGTGCCGCGCGTGGTGCTCATGGCATTGGCGCGGATCTTGGCATAGACGTCGGCGGGCAATACTTGGTCGCCCGTGACGCCGAGCAGCATGAGGCCGAGGCCGTCATTGCCCTCGGGCAAGTCGGCGCGGTAGGTCGGCACAGGCTCGCCTTTTTCGCGGTAGATGGCCGCGATCTTGGCTTTGACCTCGGCCTCCAAGCCATTCTCCCGGATATATTTCTCGCATTGCTGATCGACAGCGGTATTCATGTAAAATGCCAGCAGCATCGGCGCGGGGCCGTTGATGGTCATCGACACCGAGGTCGTCGCTTTGCAGAGGTCAAAGCCGGAATACAGGCGCTTGGCATCGTCGAGGCAGGCGATGCTCACGCCCGAGTTGCCGATCTTGCCGTAGATGTCGGGGCGGTAATCGGGGTCTTCGCCATACAAGGTGACCGAGTCGAAGGCCGTGCTCAAGCGCGCGGCAGGCAATCCCTTGCTCACGTAGTGGAAGCGCTTGTTCGTCCGCTCTGGGCCGCCCTCGCCTGCAAACATGCGCGTGGGATCCTCGCCCGTGCGCTTGAAGGGGTAGACGCCGGCGGTGTAGGGAAATTCGCCAGGCACATTCTCCCGGAAACTCCAACGCAAAATCTCCCCAAAGTCCTTGAAACGCGGCAGGGAGATCTTGGGCAATTGGGTGTGGGACAGCGACTCGGTGTAATTGGCGACCTTGATTTCCTTGCCCCGCACTTCGTAGGTAAAGAATTCGCCTCGGTATTGCTTGCCTTTTGCGTCCCAGCCGCGCAGGATGTCTTGGCTCTCGGCCGCAAGGCGGCGATGCGCATCTTCGCGCAGACCGGTGAGCGTGTCGATGCTCGGCGTGTGGCTGGCATCGAGGCTTTTGAGGTGGCTGATCGTGCCGTCGATGTTATAGACGGTGGTTGCCCATTGGCTTTGTTCGCGCACCCACTTCTCAAAGCGGTCATTTTCCTCAGAGATCTCGGCGAGGTAACGGATGCGGTCTGGGGGAATGATATAGATCTTTTCGCTCATCTCGTCGGTCGCAGCAAACTGCGAATCGAGGGGCGTATTGGTCTTTTCCTGCAAGACCCGCATGATCTGGCGGTAGAGCTGATTGGTGCCCGGGTCGTTGAACTGCGAGGCGATCGTCCCAAAGACAGGCATGTCGTCGGGATTCGAATGCCAGAGGTTGCGGGTGCGCTGGTATTGCTTCTTCACGTCGCGCAAGGCGTCGAGCGCGCCCCGCTTGTCGAATTTGTTGATCGCGATCAGGTCGGCATAGTCGATCATGTCGATCTTCTCGAGCTGGGTCGCGGCCCCAAATTCAGGCGTCATCACATATAATGATACGTCGGCGACCTCGGTGATTTCGCTGTCGCTCTGCCCGATGCCGGCGGTCTCGACGATGATCAGGTCGAATCCCGCGGCGCGGAATACCTTGACCGACTCATCCACCGCGACGCTCATGGAAATATTCGCTTGGCGGGTGGCCATGGAGCGCATGTAGACGCGGCTGTTGAAGATGGCATTCATGCGAATGCGGTCGCCCAAGAGCGCGCCGCCCGTCTTGCGCTTGCTAGGATCGACGCTGAGCACGGCAATGGTCTTGTCTTCGAAGTCCATCAAGAAGCGGCGCACCAGTTCGTCGGTAAGCGAACTCTTGCCGGCGCCGCCGGTGCCCGTGATGCCGAGGATCGGGATCACCTTGTCGGCGGGTTGGCGCTTCTCGACCTCGGCCATGAAGGACTTGCCGAGCTGCGGATCGTTTTCGACGATGGTGATGACGCGGCCGATGAGGCCGTGGTCCTTGGAACTCATCTTCCCGATCATGCTCGGGTGGATCGAGTTCAGGTTCGCGAAGTCGCATTGGCGGATCACGTCGTTGATCATGCCTTGCAGGCCCATTTCGCGGCCATCGTCGGGCGAGTAGATGCGGCTGATGCCGTAGGCATGCAGTTCGGCGATCTCGTCGGGGAGGATGGTGCCGCCGCCGCCGCCAAAGAGCTTGATATGGCCTGCGCCGCGCTCCTTGAGGAGGTCGTGCATGTATTTAAAATACTCGACGTGGCCGCCTTGGTAGGATGTGATGGCGATGCCCTGCACATCCTCCTGGATCGCGCAATCGACGATTTCCTGCACGGAGCGGTTGTGGCCGAGGTGGATCACCTCGACGCCCGTGGCCTGCATGATGCGCCGCATGATGTTGATGGCCGCGTCATGGCCATCAAAAAGCGATGCCGCCGTCACGAGGCGGATTTTATTGACGGGGGTGTATGGGGTGGGGGGGGTCATTGCGCTTTCTGAATTTTGGAACGAAGATAATGGACGGCGGCCATACAGTATTCACGGTATTGGCCTTGGCTTTTATCAAGCCAGAAATTGATTTCGTTTTGAAGCTGTTGCTCTGTGAAGAAGCCAGTTTTCTTGAGTTGCGTGAGGCGGGCCGTTGCCCGATCGATCGTTTCTTTTCGATTCTCCAACAGGAGGTCCGTATTGAGATGAAGTATCCCATCGATTTCCTGTTGGATTTTCGGATCATCAGAAAAGGCCCGGCCATTCCGCTCAAACCTTACCAGTCTTTCACAATCCCGCTTCCGGGGGTCGATATTCAGCCAAACATTCCCTCGCAAACCGCTGCAATTTCGTTCGTCTGTGTTACAACTACCAAGCATGTTCATGAAGCTCAAATCATTGTCCTTGTGATCTTGGGGCGATAGTGGGGAGCTCAGATGATGGTTTTGAGGGATATAGTGCTCCACGCTCATCTGCTTCTCTGAAATGCGTTGCATACAATAGCAACAGATATACCCCTGCTCGGTTGAGAGTGCTGTTTTTAGCGGCGAATTTCCAAGCACATCCTTGTCACCATAACCGCTATAGGTTGCATTGGGTGTGAGGTTGCGGTAATCACGCAGCGCTTGTGGCTCGTTCTTGATGCTTTTGATGATGTGCTTCACTTCGCGACCTCCTTGGCACGGGCCAAATCGTCCTCCAAATCTTCGAGGTAGTACCTAGCTCTTACGATTTCGGTGTCCATGGTACCCCAGTGATTTTCCAGATCTTCAAATATGGACTTGGCCTCCTCCATTGCGTGCTTTTCAAGCAAGGTATAGAAGTGCTGCAGTTTGTCTCCAAATTCCTTGGGCCGCTTCTCGATTCCGAACACCTCCGTCAAAATTGTATTGCTATCCCTACCTTCTGTGTGGATTTTCAATGGTTTCACCTTAAAGTCCTTGATCACCTGCACATTCTCAGGTTTCAAAGAGCTGATCACCTGCGGCGAATGCGTCGTACAGATAAACTGGATATTCGGGAACTCTCGCGTGAGGATAGGCAAAATCTGCCGCTGCCATTCGGGGTGCAAGTGCAGTTCGACCTCATCGATCAAGACCACGCCAGCAGATTTGTAGGCATCGAGCCCCATGTGTGGATTGAGCGTCGCGCACTGAAAGGCGATGCCGGTGCTGATCAGGAGCAGGCTTTTTTGGCCGTCGCTGAGATCGTCAATGGTAAGTCTACGTCCATCGTTGAAGATGACCGCAAGACTCTGCTTTTCGTAGTCGTAATAGAATACCCTGCTTCCTTCGACTACCTTGGAAGCAAGACTGCGAATCAAGTCTAGGCGACTGCTATCGTAGGAAAATCCAAACTCCTTCCCCTGAGACGCCACCAACTGCATCTGTTCTAGTTCCTTTTCGAAGAGATAGGAGTTCGGTTTTCGATTTAGGGCATTGAAGTAGCCACTGAAAATGGCACCTTTATTTGCAACTCCATTTTCCCCAACTGCCCCCCAAATCCTTTGGGTGGAAAAAAAGAGAATTACAGGGAAATTAACCTTTGTCCCTCCTTTGTGACTGATAATCATTTGCCTGACAACCCTCCCAAGATCCAGGTAGGATTCCGTACTCGAACTACTCCCGTCTGGTTCGCCACGCTCCGTTGATGGTTTCGCATCTCCAAAATCGCGTCTCCAACGAATATTCGTCCGTTGATCTAGTTGGCCTAGGCATCGAATAATCGGCTTGTATTTGATCAAGGTTCCGTCGATAAACGTTTGGCGTTGATCGCGATCCTGAATGTAGTATTGCTCGACATTTTCTTCGAGCATATTGAGAAAAAATGAAGCCAATCCCAACCCAATCCCCTCCAACAACGCCGTCTTCCCACTCGCATTCAGTCCCACAAACACATTCAGCTGCGGGTGCAGGTCGATCTTCTCCTTTTCAAAGCACCTGAAGTTCTCGAATTCGATGGATGTGAGACGCATGCAATCCTGAGGGTTAACGTTGAAACCACAAATATAAGCATTCCCCCGCCTCCAAAATCACCTCACCGCGGCCATGTCGATCGTGAGCTGCATGTTGTCGGGGGCGACTTGGAGGCCCATTTCCAGGTATTTCTTGGCTTTGGCGGCGTCGTGTTGCTGGGCCCAGAAGTAGCTGAATCCGACGCGGTGGAAAAAATCCGCGAGCTCGGGGGCGTGCTTGCCGACTTTGACGAGGTAGTCGAGGTACTGGTCGACGAAGTCGGTGGGCTTGGTGCGCAGGGTGTTTTCAAAGTAGGGGAGCAGCTTGCCGATGTCGTCGTCTTGCTGGTAGTAGCCGGCGGCGATGCCGTAGCGGCAGGTGTGGGCGTCGTAGTAGGCGGGGTATATCTCGATCGCCTTGTTCACATAGGGCCAAGCCTCGTCATAGAGGGCTTTTTGTTTCGCGGGATCCTTCTCGGCAAGCGCGGCTTGGTAGAGGGAATAGGCGTAGTATTGGTTGCTGCGGGCGCTGTTGTAGCTCACTTGGATGCTCGCAGCATCCAAGGTCGCGAAGTTTTCCCAATCGGGCACACGGGTGACCGTGCGCACGCTAAAGGCCAGACCGACCGACGTCAGTACCACTAGGGCAACCCTCTGCCCCGTATTGGGACCAAGCCATTCCGGCAGCTTTTGCACCAGCAGGTAGGCGATGAGCAGGCAAAATCCGACGCTGGGCATGTAGATGAAGCGCTCGTTCATGAACGTGCCGACGGGGAAAACCAGGTTGCTCACGATGCTGAGGGTGACGAAAAAATAGAGGATGGAAAAGGCCGTGACCCTGGACTTGCGCCACATCCAGCCCGCCAAGGCGAGCAAACCGACGACCAGCACCAGCGAACCCCAGGCCCGCCAATCACCCCATCCCACCAGGGGCACATGATAAGGATAGTAGTCGTGGGTGAGGGGATG
>JANMIM010000446.1:0-3380 GCA_031375795.1 Bacteroidota bacterium | reverse complement strand
CGGGGTCTACGCCGTGTACAACGTTGCAGCCGATCCTGGCGACACGGTTCGGCTACGGTTTGAGGTGGCCAATTATGGCTCAGACACGATCACCAATTTCCAAGCCCTCTACCGCATCGATGGCGGCCCTGCCGAGTTCATGACGATCACCGCCGTGAGCCTGGCGCCCAATGCCACCGTGCTCTTCAACCACGACTCGCTCTACATCAGCGACTCGCTCGATGCCAACCACAGCCTCTGTGCTTGGACGAGCCTGCCCAATACACAAATCGACCAAGACGTGCACAACGACACCAATTGCAGGGTGCTCACGATCGGGCAACCGGTCGCGACGGCCGACCCGACCGTGCTGGAAAGCCAGCTGCAATTGTATCCCAATCCGTTCTCAGGTGGGCTGCACCTGCAATGGAGGGGTCTGCAACATGCCGAGCGAGGGCTTGTGGAGCTCAGGGATTTGCAAGGGAAGTTGCTGGTTTCGAGGAATGTGATTGTCACGCCGGGTGTCCCTGTGCACCTGGATCTCGAAGCTGCGCCACCGGGCGTCTATCTGTTGCAATTGCGCCTACAAAGTGGAGCTTCGGCGCAACGCAAGCTCATCAAGCAGTGAAATGGACCTTTTTGGCGATCCCACATTCAAGCCACCCCTGGCCGAGCGCATGCGCCCGACCGGGCTGAGCGACTATTTTGGGCAGCGCCATATCCTGCATGAGACCAGCGCCTTGATGATGGCCATCCGCAACAAGCGCATTCCCTCCATGATCTTCTGGGGCCCGCCGGGCGTGGGCAAGACCACATTGGCGCGCATCATCGCCGGCAGCCTCGGCAAGCCATTCAAGCAGCTGAGTGCGATCCAATCGGGCGTGAAGGAGGTGAGGGAAGTGCTGGAATTTGCAAAGGGCAGGCCTGGCACCGTGCTGTTCATCGATGAGATCCATCGTTTCAACAAGTCCCAGCAGGATTCACTGCTTGGGGCGGTGGAGCGCGGCTTGGTGACGCTGATCGGGGCCACGACCGAGAATCCGTCGTTTGAGGTCAACTCCGCCTTGCTTTCCCGCTGCCAGATCTACCGGCTCGAGCCCCTCAATGCAGAGGATACGAGCGCCTTGCTTTCACACGCGATCACGCATGACGAGGTGCTCAAGCAGCGCACGATCGAGCTACGCGCAATCGATGCGTTGTGCAAGCTTGCGGGCGGGGACGCGCGCAAGAGCCTGAACCTATTGGAGATGTTTGTGGATGTGACGCCCGATCCAGTGGTGTTGGAGGACGAGGCCCTGATGGCTGTGGCGCAGGAGCGTGTCGCGCAGTATGACAAGGATGGCGAGCAGCATTACGACATCGTCTCGGCCTTCATCAAGTCGATTAGGGGCAGCGATGCCAATGCGGCAGTCTATTGGCTGGCCCGCATGCTGGCAGGCGGGGAAGACATCAAGTTCATCGCCCGTCGCCTCGTGATCTCGGCCTCCGAAGACATCGGCAACGCCAATCCGAATGCGTTGTTGCTGGCCAATGCGGCCTTTGATGCCATCGCCAAGATCGGGATGCCCGAGGCAAGGATCATCTTGTCCCAAGCCACCATCTACCTCGCCACGTCCCCCAAAAGCAACGCCGGCTACATGGCCATCAACGCCGCCATGGAATTCGTCAAAAACCATCCCGACTACCCCGTGCCGCTGCACCTGCGCAACGCCGTCACAAACTACATGAAGACCGAAGGCTACGGCGCAGGATACAAATACAGCCACGACTTCGCCGGCCAAGCAGGCGCACAAGAATTCCTACCCGAAGGCATGAGCGGATACACATTCTACCAACCCAAGGAAACCGGCAAGGAAAAGGAAATCAAACAATTCCTAAAAGCCATGTGGGGAGAGAAGTATAGTGAAAAGTGAGTAAGTGAAGAGTGAAAAGTGAAAAGTTAGCCAGCACTCTGAACTCTGAACTCTGAACTTTCATCTTTCATCTTTCATCCCTCAGCGCAATCGGCTGATGATGAAACCGCAAAGTGCGCCCCGATCTCTGAATCGCCGCGTCCCGCTCAAAGAGCGGGGGGACAGGCGCCGGTTCGCAAAGTCAACAAAAGCCTGAACCTACTACCTACTCCCTCAATCCCCAGCCCCACTATTCCTATCCTTCAGCTCTTTTTCGATCGCATTCGGGTTGTAGGCGATTTCCCGCAGGAATTTGAATTCATCTGGAAGCGGGCCGCTCGTATAGGGAATCTTGAGCAGGACCCGGCGAATGCCCCATTGGTGGCAAAATTCCCCTTCCCATTCCAACCAAGGATGATCCAAATTGTCTTCGCCGACGAGCACGATCACGAGCGAGGCTTCCTTCAATGCCCACACGAGCCGGTCCATGTCCACGCTGCCGTCGTCAAAGTAAAAATAATCGTCGTCCTGTGGAATGACATGTACCTTGCCGCCGAGCTTACCAGTAGTAGCCCACTTCTGAATCTTATTCAGATAGCGACGATCCTCATTCGTGCATGAAATGATGATGTGTTGCTCCATAAGGCAATGACTAGAACCCCCTAAGTGATGTGTAAGCGATGGAAGCCCATCGATTGATAATCCAGACGCAAATTACGGCCAATTTGAATGAAACAATACGGTTTTCGATTGCAGTTGGGATACAAAAACTATTTCGATGTTACAAGGCGGGGCATGCTTTTCACGGTTGGATCCGTGGACATTGTGGAGAGGTGCTCACGGTTCGTCGTCGGCGACTGATAGTTCATCGAACCAAGCTTGAACAAGAAATTGGTCACACACCAAAAAAGGAACCGATTCTTACATCATGCAATCTTCGGAGCTTTGTTCTAATTTTGGCCAAGCGAAAAAGATGCCCCCATGAAAGTCCTGCTCACCGCCGCCACCCTTCAAGAAACGCAGATTTTGCGCGACCGGCTCGGCATGGCACTGGGAGAAGGTGGATTGTGGAAGGCCAAAATCGGCAATTTGCTGGATGTCAGCTTGTTGGTCACAGGGATCGGAATGGTCAACACAGCATATCACTTGGGAAGGCAATTTGTCGTCGAGCGCCCAGACGCGGCCTGGCAGCTGGGGATCGGAGGCGCATTTGTGGGCGGGCCAGCCATCGGGCAGGTGGTGGAGATCGTGGCGGAATGTTTTCCCGAGCTTGGGGCAGACGCACCGTCTGCCACCCTGAGTTTGGAGGAAATGGGCTTCGCACATTTCACCGTGCAAGGGCGCGCCTACTTCAACACATTGGAGCAGCCACGTGCCGCGCTACCCGGATTCGCCGCCTGCCGGGCGGCCACTGTGAACCGCGTGAGCGGGGAGGCCACCGCGATTGCCCGGTTGCTGCAAACCTGGGGACCGCAAGTCGAGAGCATGGAGGGAGCCGCTTTCTTCCAA
>JANMIM010000439.1:0-1659 GCA_031375795.1 Bacteroidota bacterium | reverse complement strand
GTAAAGTGCGACCCCGCTGGGGTCGGTATTTGGGGGGTGTTTCCGTTTCTATAAACGTTGGACCCCTCTGGGGTCTTGGGGCGAGCTAGCGTGATTTTCATCAATACTTGTGCAGGATTCATTCCACAAACTCCCCCTTCTCATTGATCTTGCGCTTTTGGCCGTAGTAGAGGACGTCGGCGATGCCGTTTTGGAAATGGAAAGGCGCATCATATTTGGGTTCGATGAGCCAATGTCCATTGAATCCGATCATGCCCCATGTGCGCATTTCGTTGCATTCTATGGGATTATTGGGACGAATGTTTGCCACGGCACAATAGGCCATGATCCCTGCGATGGTATCGGGGGGATCGTCTGCATTCCAGCATCGATAGCCAAACGTATAGTCGGATGCGAATCGACCATCGGAAGTGCGCATAAACGACAGCCTCGGTGCATTCTCAAGCAGCAGGAGTGTATCGAGGCATCTGATCGTTGGCACATGAGAGCATAGCAAATTTCCTTCTCCCTTGATCGCAGCGTAGCCGGTGGATCTATGAATGACCGTGAGTTTTCCGCAGGCAAATATCTCATCGGCAGGTGAAAAGTTGGAATGCACCCATACATTTTGTTTGGCCCACCAGAGTCCACCGTCAATCGTGTCGAGGTACCAATCGTGATCGCGCAATCCTTGCGGATCGCCTGCCCCCTTGGCGATGCGCGACTGCGCCTGCACCATCGGATTGGCCAACAAAAACATGGCCACGATGCAGCAATATTGGAGCGTAAACCTCATTCCACAAACTCTCCTTTCTCATTGATCTTGCGCTTTTGGCCGTAGTAGACCACATCTGCGACCCCGTTTTCGAAACGGAAACGGCCGTCAAATTTGGGTTCTATTAACCATTGCCCATTGCTACCGAGAAAGCCCCAGGTATGCAAGCCGTCACAGGAACGGAGGGGATATGATTCTTGCCACCGCGGTGCGGAAAATCCAACCCCAGTTGATAGGATTTGAGGAATGGTATCGGGCCAAAAATCCTTGCACCTAAGATTAAGGTAGGTAAGTGTGTCTCCATCTTGGGAGACTGCAATGAATATGTATTTTTCGAAATCTTCCCACTGCAAGCGCACATCGTCAACGCAACGGTATCCTCTTACCCAATTAAGCTGTTTCCCTGTGCCCTCCTCAAATTGCAAAGATGCTCTTGGGGACTTCTTATTGGAGATAAAAACCACTCCAAGACAGGCATCGATTTTCGTTGTACCTGGCAGCACCCGATTGGCCCATTTCCCATCCTCAAAATGCCAAGCCGTACCTTCCAAGGTATCCAAAAACCAACTCAGGGAATCAGCATTGGGGGGGAAATGATCGCCGTAGCTCACGGTTGCCTGCCCTTTCACCGTACCTAAAATGGTCAAGATCAGCATGATCAATATGGCCGCCATCCATGGAAACAAAAAAATCGTTGTCTGTTTGGCGGAAAAATTTTCAGTTCGCATTGCGTCGATGCATTCTTGATGAACAATAAACGATTCATCTTGTAAAGGAAATTGCAATCGCATTTTTGTCATGTAGCAAGTCGCATTTGATCCACCAACTCCCCCAAACTCCCCACCTCCAAATCTGCCCGTGCGTCGCTCGCAGGTGTCGCACCCGTGCCCGCCTGCCCGCGCCTG